>DASZHU010000232.1:0-4927 GCA_035937605.1 Acidimicrobiales bacterium
TGTCGGGCAGCATCGCCTCGAACTGACGCTTGCGGCGGTTGGACATGTAGCTCAACCCCGCCGGCGGGATCAGCACGACGATGCCGAGCACGATCAGCACGTGGAACGGGCTGCGGGTGACGACGATCGCGAGTAGCGTCACGATCGCGGCCGCGGCCACGTAGAAGAACATCGCCTCCGCGGCGCGCAGTGGCAGGTTGGCGCGCTCGAGCGCACCTTCAACCCGTGGCAGGAAGCCTCGACTCTCGGCGAACTGCCGCGTGAGCTCGACGGCCCGCTGCACGACCGCGGTCTGCGCCATGCCCTGCTCGACGTCGTCTTCGTCGTCGTCGTCCTCGCGGATGCGGCCGCCGTAGGTCTCGGAGTACGGCAGGAGCACTGAGGCCAGGCTCGAGTTGTCCTTGATCGCGATGCCGATGATCGCGTACGCCGCGAGTGCCGCCGCGATCAGCCCGAGCACGATGGCCAGCGACTTGCCGAAGCTGTTCTGGAGCGCCTTGATGCCGCTCGTCGACGAGGCGGCTTGGAAGGCAAGCGCGCTCGGGCCCCGCGCGTCGGAGCCGACCACGAAGGAGCCCTTCGTCGAGGCGTCGGAGACCGAAACGGCGAGGTCGTTGACGCCCCTCGAGCCGAGTGACTTGTAGGTGAAGGAGTAGAGGCCGTTGATCGCCGGAGCGAAGGCGGTGAGTGACTTCGACGCGTCCGTTGCCTTGTCGCTGGTGGCGAACGCGCCACCGGTGGCGTCGGCGAGCTGGGCGGCCTCGTCGGTCTTGCCCGACAACCCGAAGCCGTACAGCGTCGCGCCGGCGTCGACGGCGGCACCCTTGGCGGAGTCGAACGGTACGCCCTGGCCGCTGTTGCCGTCGGTCACGAGCACGATCGATCCGACCATGCCGCTCTGGTCCTTGATCTCCGTCGCGGCGCGTGCCACGCCTTCCCAAAGCGCACCGTCACCCTGTGGCGACAACAGATCGAGCGCCTTGGTGACCAGGGTCTTGTCGGTGGTGAACCGCTGCGCCAACAGCGAGGAGCCCCCTGCCGCCACGACCGAGATCTGCGTGCCGCTCGCGAGCGTCGGAAGCAAGGCCTTGATCGCGGCGCGGCCTTCGGCGAGCACGCCGGACGCGTCGGTCGATGCGGACGTGTCCATCACGATGACGACACCAACGGGACGAGACCCACCGGGCACTGGGGTCGGGCCGGAGTCCGGCTTGACGGCGCTTCCGTTCTCCGTGAACGTCGCCTTCGTCGCATCGATCGCGGCACCGTCGTACCGGTACACGACCTGGATCTTGTTGCTGTCCGCGCTGTTCACCTCCACGAGGCGAACGGTGTGCGCGGAGCCCGCCGCGGTTGGTGTCGCGCCGTTGCCGGAGGTGGGCGCGGCGGCCCAAGCCACCGGCGGCGCGACCACGAACAGCGCCGTCATCGCGGCAGCAGCGAGGGCCGCGGTGCGAGCACCGCGGCGCAACGAGTGCCTCACCGTGAGCCGACCGCCTTGCGGGCGAAGGCCTCCGGCTGGAACACCTCTGGACCGAGACGAATGCCGAGGTCGGCGAGCTTCTCGGCGAACTTCGGCCGAACGCCAGTGGCCTTGAGGTGGCCGCGGAAGCGGCCGTGCTCGTCGACGCCCATGCCGTAGTCGAACAGGAAGATGTCCTGTAGCGTGATCACGTCGCCTTCCATGCCCTGGACCTCGGTGACATGGGTGACGCGGCGCGTGCCGTCACGCAGACGCGTGAGGTGCACGATCAAGTCGAGCGCGGAGGCCATCTGCTCACGAATCGCGCGCACTGGCAGATCGAAGCCCGACATCAGCGTCATCGTCTCGATACGAGCGAGCGTGTCGCGAGGGCTGTTCGAGTGAACCGTGGTGATCGAGCCGTCGTGCCCCGTGTTCATGGCCTGCAACATGTCGAGTGCTTCACCGGCGCGACACTCACCGACCACGATGCGGTCGGGGCGCATGCGGAGGCAGTTCTTGACGAGGTCGCGAATGGTCACCTGGCCGCGACCTTCGATGTTCGGTGGACGCGCTTCCATCGCCAGCACGTGCTCCTGGTGCAGCTGGAGCTCCTTCGCGTCTTCCACCGTGACGATGCGCTCGTCGGAAGGGATGAACGACGACAGCACGTTGAGCGTCGTCGTCTTACCGGTACCGGTACCACCCGAGACGATCACGTTGAGACGACCGACGACGCACGCCTGCAAGAAGCGGGCCGCATGCGCGTTCAACGTGCCGAACCGAATGAGATCGTCGATCTGGTACGGATCCTTCGAGAACTTTCGGATCGTGAGGAACGGCCCGCCGATGGCGAGCGGATGGATCACCGCGTTGACACGGGAGCCGTCTGGCAGGCGGGCGTCGACCATCGGCGTGGACTCGTCGATGCGACGACCGACCTGGCCCACGATCTTGTCGATGATGCGCCGCAGGTGGGTCTCGTCGACGAAGCTCGCGGTGGTGCGCTCGATGCGGCCAGCACGCTCGGTGTACACCGACTCCGGGCCGTTGACCATGACTTCGGTGACGTCGTCGTCCTTCAGCAGCCGATCGATCGGGCCGTAGCCGAGGATGTCGTCGGAGACGTCTTGGATGAGCTGCGCCTTGTCGGCCGCGGAAAGCGGCGCGCGCTCCTGGGCGAGGGCGGCGTGCAGCTGCTCGTGGACACGACGGCGGAGGTCTTCCTCCGACAACCGCTTGTCGTAGAGGATCGGACCCAGCTCGTCGATCAGATGGTGATGGATCTTCTGACGAAGCTCGTCGAGCACCGGATCACGTCGGCGGTTGCCCTGCTGGGTGCCCCCGCCCTGTACTTCGTGGAGCCGCTTGTAAAGGCTCATTCGCTCTTACTCCTCACCCTGGTGGGTCCGCCTACCGGCGCTTGCTCTTGTCTTTGGTGAACAGATCCGCCAACTGCTCGATGGAACGAGCGACGCCGGACTTCGGTGCGTCGAGCACCACGGGCGCACCCTTGTTGACCGACTGTGGAACCACGACATCGCTCGGGATCAGGCAGTCGGCCTTGACCTGCAACGTGCGCTCGACCTCGCCCACATCGAGCTTCACCTTCGAGTTCGCGCGGTTGAGCACGAGTCGGAGCTTCGACATCGGTGTGTTCAGCAGGCGGAGCGTCTGCAAGCCGATCTTCACGTTCTTGATGTTGGGGATGTCCATGCCGGCGACGAGCAACACGTCGTCGCTGACCTCGATGAGCCCGAGGACCACGTCGTTGAAGTACGCCGGCGTGTCGACGACCACGTACTCGGCGAAGGTGCGCAGCATCTCGACGATGCGCACCATCTCGTCGGCACCGATCTGATCCGCGAATGCGGGTTCGAGCGGCGCCGGGAGCACCAACACACCCGACGGCTCGTGCCGCACGAGCAGGTTCTGCAACAGCGACGCGTCGAGCCGGTCGATCGAGCCGACCGCGTCGACGATCGTGTGCTGCGGTGCGAGTTTGAGCATCACCGCGACGTCGCCGAACTGGAGGTCCGCGTCGACGAGCACGACGGGCTTCTCGCTGCGCCGTGCGAGCACCACCGCGAGGTTCGCGGCGATCACCGACTTGCCCGCGCCACCCTTCGTCGAGAATACCGTGATCACGCGACCGAGCTCCCCGGCCGGCTCGGCGAAGCCGGTCGGCGCCGGTGGACGCGCCGCGGCGAGCGTCTCGACCACACGGCGAACGGCCTCCGACAGCTGCGTCGTGTCGACCGGAGCCGGCAGGACGTCGCGGATGCCGGCGCGCAACGCCTGGCGGAACAGGTCCGTCGAGAGCTCCGGCGCGATCAAGATCGCTCCGACCTCGGGACGGTCGGCCACGAGCTTTTCGGCGGCGGCGAGCCCGTCCGCCCCCGAGCACGACGGCCCGAGGACCGCCACGAGCGGGATGCCGGTGAGGCGCTCGCGCAACGCTTCGATGCTCGACACGGGTACGGCGAAGTCGCCGAGCTGCATCGCCAGGCGGCTACGCACCGCCTGGTCGGCGTCGATGACCGCGACCGCGGCGCCCGGGCCGCTGCCATGACTGGTCAGTGGCGCGTCGCTGCGGGCCGGTTCGTCGTCACCGAGGAGAAAGCTCATGGCGTCTTGTCTACCGCTACTTCTGGCCCTGGAAGCCCTGGGGGCCGTACGGCGTGAGCTGGTTCGGGTCCTCACCCGGGAGCACGGACGGGAACGGGTTCATGTTGCCGATGGCCTCGGGCGTGTAGTTGGCCGGCAGCAACGTGAGGTAGAGGGAGTCGGGTGTCACCGACGCGATGAGCTGAGCGGCGCGGGCCGGCACCTCGAGCGTGATGAGTCCGGTGTTCACCGACGTCGCCGCGGTGCCGTTCGGCGTGGCGGCGTTGGTGCCGACCTCACCAGGCTGCGGCACCGCAGTCTTGTCGACGAACAGCACGCGAGCCGCCTGGTAGAGGTAGCGCGCCGGGCTGCAGATCGTGACGCCGCCATCGTTCGGGACGCCCGGTTGGCCGGGGTTCGCCGGGTTCGACACGATTGCGTTGTCCGCACCGTCGTGCTTCGGCACGTTGGCCTCCGCAGCCTTGCAGTAGTCGGTCTTCGGCAGCACGAGCACGTTCACGTAGTCACCCGGAACGATCACGCCGGCGACGCCCTTCGTCTGGTCGACGGAGATCGTGATGCCGACGCACGGCACTGGCTTGTTCGTCGTCGATCCACCCAAGCCGGCCGGCGCGCAGTCGTTTGGCACTCGACCGGCGAACGTGATCTGACTCTCGATCGGATCAGCGAACATGCCGTCGACGAGGATCTGGCCGGTCGCGTAGTTGGCCACGGCGACCTTGTCCTGGATGATGCTCGAGTCGACGATCGCGGTTGCGGGCTTGAACTCCGCAGGGATCTTCGCGGCCACGATCATCCCCTGGGCCTGTGCCTCGCGACCGGTGAGGCCCTTGGGAA
>DASZHU010000233.1:0-4687 GCA_035937605.1 Acidimicrobiales bacterium
CAGCTCGGGTAGCCGGAACGTCGCGTCGGACATCGCGACGACGTGACTGGCGAACGCGGGTAGCTCCACCCCCGCACCCACACACGTGCCGTGCACCGTCACGGTCACTCGCTCGCGCAGACGGTGGATGGCGCGTCCCACGTTGCGATCGACCCGCAACAGGTGCGCGCTGGCCGGATCGGCGAGCGTGCCGAACTCGTCGAGGTCGCCGCCGCTGCAGAAGCTCGGCCCCGCACCGTCGATGCGCACCGACACGATCGACGTGTCGATCGACGCGATCTCGAGCCCGTCGAGCATCGCCTCCCGCATCGCCGCGTCGAACGCGTTGTGGACGTGCGGCCGGTTGAGCGTCAACCGCAACGAGTCGCCCTCCCGCGCGACGAGCACGACGTCGCGCTCCGGCTCGCGGCGGCGCGGCGTACGTCCCGCGAGCCACGCCTGGTGCTCCGGTCCGGCCTGGAGCAACGAGTAGGTCGCGGACTCGACGATCAGGGCCTGCTCGACGGCCTGCCCGTCGGTCGCGTCGAGGAGCAGCGCCAGCGCGGCCGACGCGATCGGATGGTCCGGCACGTCGGTAACCTACGCGCCGCGATGACGACGCTCGCCGACCTCACGGGCGACGCCGACGGGCCGCCGGTGCCAACTCCCACGGGCATCGCTCGGGCCATCGATCGACTCGGCGACGCGGTCGGCGTCGATGCGATGGGGGCCGTCGTCGAGCGCGCCGACATCTGGAGCTACACGCGCAACGGGCGCATGTCGTGCGGTGGCGCCTCCCGACTCCTGCGAGCCGGCGACGAGTGGATCGCCGTCTCGCTGACCCGCGCCGACGACGACGCGCTGGTGCCGGCGTGGATCGGTGTCGCCGCCGAATGGGACCGAATCGAGGCGGCGGTCGCGACGCGTCGAGCGGCCGAGGTGGTCGAGCGAGCACGGCTCCTGGGTCTCCCCGTCGCCCGGCTCGCAGAGCGCGAGGACGGCGCGCTCGTCACGAGCACGCGGCTCGGCGACGCGCCCGATCTCGACCGTGCTCCGGTCGTCGTCGATCTCTCTTCGCTGTGGGCGGGACCGTTGTGCACACGCGTCCTGCTCGCGAACGGGGCCCGCGTGATCAAGGTCGAGTCGGCGACACGCCCCGACGGCGCCCGGCGAGGTCCCGCAGCGTTCTTCGACGCGATGCACGCCGGTAAGGAGTTCGCCCTCATCGACTTCACGTCGCAGGCGCTGCGTGATGTCCTGTTGTCCGCCGACGTCGTCGTCGAAGGATCACGCCCGCGTGCGCTCGAACAGCTCGGAGTCGACGCGCGCGAGATCGTGCGTGCGGGTCCTCGCGTGTGGCTCTCGATCACGGGACACGGACGCGACGAGCCTCACCGCAACTGGGTCGGCTTCGGCGACGACGCCGCGGTGGCCGGCGGCCTGGTCGCGTGGAGCCGCGACGACACGCCGGTGTTCCTCGGTGATGCGATCGCCGATCCGCTCACGGGCCTGGCCTCGGCGCGCGCCGTGCTCGACGCGCTGACCGCGGGCGGTCGCTGGTTGATCGACTGCAGCCTCGCCGGTGTGGCCGCCCACGTGGCCGCCTCAGGCCGGCGACCTCACGACCAGTAGCGCTTGCGCAACTCCTGCTTGTAGAGCTTGCCGGTGTCGAGCCGGGGGAGTTGGTCGACGAAGTCGATCGAGCGGGGGCACTTGTACGCGGCGAGGTGTGCGCGGCAATGCTCGAGCAGCTCCTCCTCCAGCGCGGCCCCGGCGTCGTTCCAGTTCATCGGCTGCACCACGGCCTTCACCTCTTCACCCATCTCCGGATGCGGCACACCGATCACTCCGACGTCGAGCACCTTCGGATGGGTGACGAGCACGTTCTCCGCTTCCTGCGGATAGATGTTCACGCCGCCGGAGATGATCATGAACGCCTTGCGGTCCGTGAGGAACAGGTAGCCGTCCTCGTCGACGTAGCCGACGTCGCCCACCGTGCCGCGCCCTTCCGTGTCGATCGCCTCGGCGGTCTTGACCGGATCCTTGTGGTACTCGAACGTCGGGCCACCGCTGAAGCTGATGGTGCCGATCTCGTTCGGGCCCAGCTCCTTGCCGTCCTCGTCGAGCACGTGGATGGTGCCGACCATCGCCCGGCCGACCGATCCCGGCTTCGCCAACGCCTCCTCGGAGTTGATGAACGTGGCGCCCATGCCTTCGGTCGCCGAGTAGTACTCGTACACGATCGGGCCCAGCCACTCGATCATCTCACGCTTCACGTCGGCCGGGCAGGGCGCCGCCGCGTGCACGATCCCCTTCAAGCTCGACAGGTCGTAGCGGTGTCGCACCTCGTCGGGCAGCTTGAGCAGCCGCACGAACATCGTGGGCACGAACTGCACGTTCGTCACGTGATAGCGCTCGATCAGTTGCAAGCACGTCTCCGGTTCGAAGCGCTCCATCACCACGACGGTGCAGCCGAGGCGGTGCGCGCTCATCGACCACGCCAGCGGCGCGGAGTGATACAGCGGCGCCGGACACAAGTAGGTGCCGCCGTCGCTCAGGCCGAGCGCGGATGCGAGCCCGATCGCGCCCGACGGCCGCGATCCGAGCGGCGCGAGCGACAACGTTCGCTTGATCCCCTTCGGCCGTCCCGTCGTGCCCGACGAGTAGAGCATGAAGTCGCCCTCCGCCTCGTCGGCGACCGGGGTGGTGGGGAACGTGGGTACCACGTCCTCGTAGCGCTCCCACCCGTCGAGCTCGCCGCCCAGCAGCAGCCGGCTCGTCACGTTCGGCGCACGCGTCGAATCGATCTCCGCGGCCACCGCCGCGAGCTGGCGACTCGACACGAACACCGACGCGTCGCAGTCGTTCACGATGTAGCCGGCCTCGTCCGCGTTGAGGTGTGAGTTCACGGCGGTGTAGAAGAGGCCGGCTCGCTGCGCGCCCCAGGTGACCTCGAGGAAGGTGGGGTGGTTCTCGGCGAAGATCGCGACCGACCCACCGTGGCCGATCCCGCGGCTGCGTAGGAACTGCGCGAACTGATTCGATCGGGCGTCGAGCTCGGCGAACGTGGTGACCGCGCCCGAAGCGGCCATGACGATGGCGGGACGGTCGGGCGCGGCCTCGGCAATCGCACGGGGGTGCATCGTGCGGAGACTAGGTGTCGAGCGCGCTCGACGGCAGTACGTGGGCGAGCCGCTCGATCAGACCGAAGACCTCGTGCGCGCAGGCGACGAACTCGTCGACCTCACCGCCGCCGGGGTCGACGACCTCCTCCCAGTCCTCGAGCTCGACGCCGTCGAGCGCGAGGTCCGCCACGCGCGCCGACAGCGGTCGAGCGTCGATCGCCAGATCGCGGCACAACCGCTTGAGCGTCGCGGTACGCGGCGCGGCACGATCGTGGTTCCGCCGCACCCACAGCACGTGCTCGGGCGCGAGGCCGACGATCAGCGTCGCCTTGGCGAGGTCGGAGGCCGACGCCTGCCGGCTCCGGTGCGACGGGGAGGTGAGGCCGACCGACTCGAGCCCCGTACGTGTCCGCCAGCTCATCGGCTGCCCGTCGACGGTCAGCGTGCCGGCGGTCTCGACGACGACATCGGGCAGTCGCGCCTCGAGCGCGGCGCCGGCCATGACCGAACGGGCGGCATTGCCCGTGCACAGGAAGAGGATGTGCGGCGCGTCCGCGCTCGTCGTCACCTGATGCGATTGGCCTCGTAGACCTGCATCGACGCGTTGCCGACGGCGAGCGCCGATGCCGCCGCGACGAACTCACCGGAAGCGGGCACCTGGAAGTGCGCGTTCAACGCGTCGCGGTCCTGCCAATGCTCGACGAACACGAGACGCAGCGGATCCTCGACGTCCTGATGCACCGAGTGCAAGAGGCATCCGCGCTCGCCGCGCGAGCGGCGCACGTGCTCGAGGCTCAGCGTGCGGATCTGGTCGAACGTCTCGGGCTTGGCCGTGATGCTCCCGGTGACGATGATCATCGTTCGCTCCTCAGGATCGCGGTGCCGATCGTCGTGGGATCCTGCAACGGCCCGAAGTGACCGAGGTTCGCGTACCGTTCCAGCGTCGCGTTCGGCATCGCGTCGACGATGCCCGGGCCGAACATCGCCGGTGACCAGCTCCCTTCGCTGGCCCCGACCGCGATCACGGTCCGGGTCTCGATCTTGGCCACGACGTCGACGGTGGGTTTGCCGCCGGCCGCGAACGTGGCTGCCTCGTGCGCGGGGCGGCACTTCAGCCACGCCGCGCCATCGGGTCCGTCCGCGAAGCCGTGCTCGACGTACGCGAACAGCGAGGCGGCCTGCAGCGTGTTCAGCGGCGCACGGCTCGCGTAGCGCATCAGCGCAGCGGCCTTCGTCGGGAAGCTCGGTCGTCGCCGCGCCGCGTTCTCGCTCATCGGGTCGCCGCCTTCGAGGAACCCACCGATGGCCGGAAGGATGATCGGCTCGTAGAGGTAGGCGGACCGGAGCGCGCCGGGACGACGCTGCTCGACGAGCATCGCCACGCCCCCGCCCATGCTGTGACCGAACACGGCCAGCGGCTCGTCGCTGAGCTCGGAGACGACCGTCTCGAGGTCGTCGGCCATGCCGTCCCAGTCGAAGCGACCGTTGGCCGGCGCCTGGGTGTCGCCGTGGCCCCGGAAGTCGATCGCGTACACGTGATGACGTTCGGCCAACACGGCGGCCATCGGTTCGTACGCGCGCCC
>DASZHU010000234.1:0-5442 GCA_035937605.1 Acidimicrobiales bacterium
TGCTCGCCCTCGCGGTCGCCCGACCCGCAACGGCGTCGCCGCGCGCAACCGCGTTGTCGGCGGTGCGACATGTGTTCGTGCTCACGCTCGAGAACAAGAACTTCGACCACACCTTCGGACCGTCCACCCCCGCGCCGTACCTCGGCCAGACGTTGCCGTCGCAGGGTCAGTTGCTCACGCAGTACTTCGGCATCGGCCACCAGAGCCTCGACAACTACGTCGCGATGGTCAGCGGTCAGGCTCCGAACCCGGTGACGCAAGCCGACTGTCAGACCTTCGCCGACTTCGTGCCGCCCGCTCCGGTGCTCGACCCGAGCGGCCAAGCGGTGGGCCAGGGCTGCGTCTTCCCCGCGGGCGTGCCGACGTTGATGGATCAGCTCGATCACGCCGGACTGTCCTGGCGCGGCTACATGGACGACATGAAGACGCCGTGCCGGCATCCGGCCCTGAACGCGCACGACGACACGCAGTCGGCGAAGGTCGGCGATCAGTACGCGGCGCGCCACAACCCGTTCGTGTACTTCCACGGCGTCATCGACGACGATGCCGCTTGCAAGTCGCACGTGGTCGACCTGACGCAGCTCCCCACCGATCTCGCGAGCGCGGCGAGCACCCCGAACTTCTCGTTCATCAGCCCGAGCCTGTGCAACGACGGCCACGATGCGCCATGTGTCGACGGTCGACCGGGTGGACTCGTGTCGATCGACGCGTTCCTCCAGCAGTGGGTGCCGAAGATCCTCGGCTCGCCGGCGTTCAAGCAGGACGGGATGCTCGTGATCACCTTCGACGAGGCCGAGTTCGGCGCGACGGCGTCCGCCGCCGCCTGCTGCGGGGAGGCGCCCGGCCCGAACAGCGCGCTACCGGGCATCAACGGACCGGGCGGCGGACGGGTGGGGGCCGTGGTGCTGTCGCCGTTCACCACGCCCGGCACCACGAACACCACCCCGTACAACCACTACGCACTGCTGCGCACGGTCGAGGACGTGTTCGGTCTCGACCACATCGGCTTCGCCGCGGCGTCAGGCCTCCGATCCTTCGGCGACGACGTGTTGGGTGCGGGCGCCGCCGCACCGTCCACTTCCGCGACGGCGACGACCGCGAGCGCGTCAGCGTCGTCGTCACCTGCCCGCTCGCTGGCCGCGACCGGTCGCACGCTGCCGTCCGTGCTGGTGATCGCGGCGGCGGCGGTGCTCGCGTTCCTGCTCGTCTTCAGGTTGGTGCGCACTCGTCGCTCCGTGTGACGGCATCGCTACCCCGATGTCCGATTTCGACCAGGATGCAGGAGTGGTCGACTCCCTTGCTGTCCTCGAAGACGAACGCGCCTCGAATCCGACGTCGCTGTCGCGTCGGCGTCTTCGGCTCGTCGGGCTCAGCTTCCTCATGCTGTTCCTCGAGCTCGCCCTCATCCGTTGGACGGCCGCGAACGACATCCATCTCGCTTACCTGACCAACTTCGTGCTCCTCGCGAGCTTCCTCGGCATCGGTATCGGCTTCCTCCGTGTGCACTCCACGCCGAACCTGTTCCCCTTGACTCCGCTCGCGCTCGCAGCGCTGGCCCTGTTCGTGCACGTGTTCCCGGTCGAGCTCGTCGCACTGTCGGGCCCGACCCAGCTCCAGGGCTCGTTCGGAATCGCGCCGCTGCCTCGGTGGGTCGGCCTCGCCGCGATCTTCCTGCTGACGGTCGCCGTGATGGCGTGCATCGGGCAGGGCGTGGCGCGCGCCTTCGTCCAGTTCGACGCGCTCGAGGCCTACCGGCTCGACATCCTCGGCAGCCTCGCCGGGATCGTGACCTTCTCAGCACTCGCGTTTCTGCAACTCCCACCGATCGGATGGGGCGCGATCGTCGCGGTGATCATCGCGATGCTGCTCGGCTTGCGGTGGCAGCTGATCGGGCTCGGCGTGCTGCTCATCGTGCTGACGGTGCAGTCGCTCGCTCCGAACGACTACTGGTCGCCCTACTACAAGGTGACCGCGGAGTTCTCCCCCACCGCGGTGGTCGGCGGCATCGCGACGCACGACGTGCTATCGGTCTCCGCCAACAACATCCCGCACCAGACCGCCTATCCCGTCGACACGCTGCGCCAGGTCGAGCCGTTCTACTTCTTCCCGTACCAGCACCTCGACGTGCAGCACCTCGATCGGGTGTTGATCGTCGGCGCCGGAAACGGCAACGACGTCGCGGTGGCGTTGTCGGAGGGGGCGAAGCACGTCGACGCCGTCGAGATCGATCCCGCCATCCAGGACCTCGGGCGCCGGTTCCATCCCGACCATCCGTACCAAGACCCGCGCGTGACCGTGCACATCAACGACGGGCGGGCGTTCATCCAACAGGACAACGGCAAGTACGACCTCATCATGTTCGCCCTGCCCGACTCGCTGACGCTGTTCGCGGGTCAGGGCAGCCTGCGCCTCGAGAACTACCTGTTCACCCTCGAGTCGATGCAGACGGTACGCGACCACCTCGCGCCCGGCGGCACGTTCGCCATGTACAACTACTACGAGCCGTTCCTGCTCGATCGTTACGCGTCGACGTTGCAGGACGTGTACGGCACGGCGCCGTGCGTGGAGCTCGGCGACTCACTCGCGGAGCGCAACCAGGCCGTGCTCGTCGCGGGAGCCGGCGCCACTCGAAGCTGCTCGACTCTGTGGAGCGGTCAGCACGTGCAATCGCCGACCGACGACTACCCGTTCCCGTACCTCGAGACGCGCACGATCCCGACCTTCTACTGGCAGACGCTCCTGTTGATGCTCGGCGCGTCGCTGTTGCTGATCCGCGCGGGGGGCGGCCGATTCGGGGCGATGCGCCAGTACGCGGATCTCGCGTTGATGGGCGGCGCGTTCCTCCTGCTCGAGACGAAGAACGTCGTGCAGTTCGCGCTGCTGTTCGGCACGACGTGGTTCGTGAACTCTCTCGTGTTCGCCGGCGTGCTCTCGAGCGTCTACCTCGCAGTGGAGACCGCCCGACACGTGCGGCTCCCGCACCCGCGCCGTCTGTACCCGGTGCTGCTCGCACTCCTGGCCGTCGCATGGGCGGTGCCGCAGGAGGCGTTGCTCTCGCTGTCGTCGGTGCCGCGCTTCGTCGCCGCGGTCGCATTGGCGTTCGCGCCGATCTTCATGGCCAACCTCGTGTTCGCCCAGCGCTTCCGGGAGTCGAGCTCGGCCACCACGGCGTTCGCCGCCAACCTGTTGGGCGCGATCGTCGGCGGCATGATCGAGTACGCCGCGCTGATCACGGGCTACCGCTTCCTGCTCGTGATCGTCGCCGTTCTCTACGGGCTGGCCTTCCTGCTGACGCCCCGCGCTTCGGAGGGTGCGCTCGCCTAGTGCCCGGCTGGGTGCGAGGGTCCAAGTTGTGAGTGAGCACTCACTCAGGTACCCTCCGCCCGTGTCCAAGCGGGCGACGGCCCTCCCTCCCGACGAACGCCGGTCGATGATCGTCGAGGCCACCCTGCCCCTGCTGCTCGAGCACGGCGACCGGGTGACCACACGTCAGATCGCCGAGGCCGCGGGGATCGCCGAGGGCACGATCTTTCGGGCGTTCGGCGACAAGGACGAGGTGATCACCGCGGTGCTCGACACCGCGCTCGACGTCGGGCCCCTGGACCAGGCCGTCGCCGCGATCGATCCGTCGCTGCCCTTCGAGGACGCTGCGGTCGCCGCGATCGTGATCATGCAGCAGCGCGTGATCGACGTGTGGCGTCTCGTCTCGAGCGTCGGCATGCGCTTTCACGATCGAGCGCGCCGTCCCATCGTCGACAGCGACGCGCTCACGAAGCTGTTCGAGGCGAACCGCGATCACATGCGAGTCGAGCCCGCAGTGGCGGCAAGGCTCCTGCGGGCGCTCACGCTCTCGACGACGCACCCCACGATCGTCGACGAGCCGATGTCACCGGACGAGATCCTGACGCTGTTCCTGCATGGTGTCGCCGGTGGTGCGTCGTGCTGATCCGCCTGCTCCGAGAGCATCTCCGACCATACCGCAAGATCCTCGTGGTGGTCGTGGTGCTGCAGACCGTGCAGACCACCGCCGCACTGACGCTGCCCACCCTCAACGCCCGAATCATCGATGACGGCGTGCTCAAGGGCGACAACGGTCTCATCCGTTCGGTGGGTGGCGTGATGCTGCTCTTCGCGCTCATCCAGATCGGCTTCGCGGTCGCCGCCGTGTACTTCGGCGGAAAGGTCGCGATGAGCTTCGGCCGCGATCTGCGCAGCAGCCTGTTCCACCGCGTCACCGAGTTCTCGACGCGCGAGGTCGGTGCGTTCGGCGCGCCGTCGTTGATCACCCGCATCACGAACGATGTGCAGCAGGTGCAGATGCTCGTCGTGATGGCGTGCACCATGGCGATCGCTGCGCCCATCACGATGGTTGTCGGCGTCATCATGGCGCTGCGTCAGGACATCGGTCTGTCGGTCATCCTGCTCGTGAGCATGCCGGCCGCCGCCGTCATCCTCGGGTTGCTCGTGTCGCAGATGGTGCCGGCATTCCGCCTCATGCAGGACCGCATCGACCAGATCAACCGCGTGCTGCGCGAGCAGATCACGGGCATTCGGGTCGTGCGGGCCTTCGTGCGCGAGCCGCAGGAGGCAAGGCGCTTCGAGCACTCGAACGCCGAGCTCACCGAGGTGTCACTCAAGGCCGGCCGGCTGATGTCGTCGATGTTCCCGACGGTCAACTTCCTCATCAACTTCTCGAGCGTCGGCGTGTTGTGGTTGGGCGCCAACCGCATCGGCACCGGCGACATGCAGGTGGGCACGCTCGTCGCGTACCTCAGCTACCTGGTCCAGATTCTGATGTCAGTGGTGATGGCCACCTTCATGGTCTCGATGATCCCCCGGGCCGCGGTGTCCGCGGGCCGCATCCAGGAGGTGCTCGACACCGAGTCGACCGTCGGTCAGCCCGATAGCCCGGTGCGCGACGTAGCGCCGCGCGGGACCCTCGAGTTCCGCGACGTCGGCTTCCACTACCCGGGCGCCGAGCACCCCGTGCTCACCGACATCTCGTTCCGGACCCTGGCCGGCACGACCACGGCGATCGTGGGCAGCACGGGCGCGGGCAAGACCACCCTCGTGAACCTGATACCCCGGCTGTTCGACAGCACGTCGGGCACCGTTCTCATCGACGACGTCAACGTGCGCGATCTCGACCTCGACGTGCTCTGGACCTCGATCGGGTTCGTGCCGCAGAAGCCCTACCTGTTCTCGGGCACGGTGGCCAGCAACCTCCGATTCGGAAAGCCCGACGCCACCGAGAGCGAGATGTGGGAAGCGTTGACCGTCGCTCAGGCCGCCGACTTCGTGCGTGCGATGCCGGGTGGCCTCGATGCGAGGATCGAGCAGGGCGGCACGAACGTGTCGGGCGGGCAACGGCAGCGACTCGCGATCGCACGCGCGCTGATCCGCCGTCCCGAGATCTACGTGTTCGACGACTCGTTCTCCGCG
>DASZHU010000235.1:0-8665 GCA_035937605.1 Acidimicrobiales bacterium
GGAGAGGGCCCGGAGACCGGCGACCCGTCGTGGGGTGACGATCTTCGGGGCACCTACACGTATCTGATGTCCGTCCCGAAGCCGATCATCGCCGCGATCAACGGACCGATCGCGGGCATGGCCGTGCCGATAGCGCTCGCGTGCGACCTCCGCTTCATGGCGCGCGATGCCGTTCTGACCGTCGCGTTCTCTCAACGCGGGCTCATCGCGGAGTGGGGAGTGAGTTGGATGCTCCCGCGCCTCACGGGTTCGGCCGCTGCGCTCGACTTGCTGTTCTCGTCACGCAAGGTCGACGGCGCGGAATGCGAGCGGATCGGCCTCGTCAATCGCGCGATCGACGGCAGTGTCGTCGACGAGGCCCGCAGCTACATCGTCGACCTCGCCGCGAAGTGCTCGCCGAGCTCGCTCGCGGTCATGAAGCGGCAGGTCTACCAGCAACTGCATTCCGGACTCGGGCCGGCGGAGCGGGAGGCGCAGTCGCTGATGCTCGAGAGCTTCGATCGTCCCGACTTCGGCGAAGGAGTGCGCTCGTTTCTCGACAAGCGGGCGCCGAAGTTCCAGCGACTGCCGATCGAGTGAGCTGATCCGGGCGCGCGCGTCAAGGCGGCGAGCGGCGCAGGATCGCGCCGATCGACAGCGCACCGGCGCCCACGACGATGGCCGCGGCGGGGTCGGCCCACCACCATCCGAGTGCCGCGGTGAGTCGGGTGCCGGCGACCGTGATCGCGGCCAGCAGACAGCCGGTCGTCGAGAGCCAGGCGTCGGCTCGCAGCGCGGAACTCTCCAGACTCGCGGCGACGAGTCGCTTTCGGCGCGCCAGCAGCGCGAGCGCGGCGATCGACGCGGCCGCGAGTGCGGTGCCGCCGGGCGAGGACCTGCTCTCGTCGCCGACGGCCAAGCGTCGCGCGCTCTCAAGGACCGTGAGCCCTCCGACCACGATCAAGCCGGCAGTGATGACGTTCGTTGCAAGTCGCTCGCGCCGCACGGAGATGGCGGCGTGTCGCAGCTCGTGGCGGAAGTGCACGACGAGGCTCGCGGAGCCCGCCGCGTCGAGGAGGCCGGTCGCGCCGAATGCGACCAGCACCACGCTTCCGGAGGCGATGCCCAGCGCGATCGCACCCGCGCTAGAACCAGACGTCCACAGGATCGACGCCGCCGACACCTGAACGCCCGCGCGCAGATCCACCACGCGGCTCGATGCTGGATGCCGGTCGTCCACGTCGCCTCCATGGGCTGGTGCCGACCAGACTTCCCGGCTCACCACCGCCACGGCGGCGGTGCGACGACGCTAGACGGTTGCCGGCCGACCGCCGACCGTCATTCAGAAGTCGAGGATCGGCCACGAACGCTCCCGGGCGATCCGGCGCAACGAGCGATCGGGTCGCACGGCGACCGCGTGTGCAGCGCGTTCGAGCAAGGGCAGGTCGGACATCGAGTCTGCGTAGGCCCATGCCGCCTCGAGCTCGACGTCTCCCAACTCCATGCGCAGGCGCTCGAGCTTTCCGCCTCCGTAGCAGAACGGTCCGACCAGCTCGCCCGTGAGGTGACCGTCGACCACCTCTACTCGGGTGCCGACGCCGCGGTGGGCGCCGAGCCCGTACACCACCGCGTCAACGAGCTCCTGTGGGCTGGCAGAGAGCACGACGCAGAAGTCGGCCGCGAGCAGATGGCGGTGGACGAGCATGCGCGCCGACGGCGACATCTCCCCGACGAGACGCGCACCGACCTCCTCGGCCACGAGGCGCAGGGGTTCGTAGGCGCGTCCGGTCGCGAGCTTGGTCACCGTCTGTCGCACACGTGAGACGCTGCCGTCCGTCGAACCCCGGTGTCGGTAGCGAAGGTCGCGGAGAAGCGCGTCGACCAGCGTGCGCCGGGGGAGTGCACCCGACCGGGTGAGGTGGCGGGCGAACGGGACGAGGCTCGAGCCGGCCAGGAGCGTGCGATCGAGGTCGAAGACGGCAAGCGTCGCGGTGCGGCCCGCGTGTTCCACGGGCACGTCGACCACGAGTGACTCATGGTCCATGCCGGTACTGCACCACGCCGATGTCAACAGCGTGGGGAGGCGCCGTGACGTGTCGATGAACGCCGTGCGAAGGTTCAGTTCAGCGCACGGCGCCCAACGGTGACTCCGGGTGGAACTCGCTTCCCACCTTCGGCGCCTCATACTTGTAGCCGAGGCCGCGGATCGTCACGATGCGCGTCGGGTTCGCAGGGTCGACCTCGACCTTCATTCGTAGGCGCTTGACGTGAACGTCGAGTGTCTTCGTGTCGCCGACGTAGTCGAGTCCCCACACGCGGTCGATGAGTGCCTCGCGGGTGACGAGCCGGCCCGCGCTGGCGAGTAGCTCCTCGAGCAGCTCGAACTCCTTCAACGGCAGGTTGACGAACTCGCCGCGGATAACGACCTCGTGGCGTTCGGGATCGATCGTGACGTCGCCGACCGTCAAAGCCTCGCCCGACAGGGGAGCAAAGACCTCAGCGGGCGTACGTCGGAGCACAGCCCGAATACGGGCCACGAGCTCACGCATCCGATACGGCTTGGTGACGTAGTCGTCGGCACCTACCTCGAGACCGACGACGGTGTCGATCTCCGTCGTCTTGGCCGTGACCATGATGATCGGCACCCGAGACCGCGAGCGCAGCTCGCGACACACGTCGATACCGGACATCTTCGGCAGCATCACGTCGAGCAAGACGACGTCCGGCGCGACGGCGTCGAACTGATCGAGCGCCTCTCGGCCGTCGCGTGCGACGTGGACCCGAAAGCTCTCGCGCTTCAAGCCGATCACCAATGCCTCGACGAATGACTCCTCGTCTTCGACGACCAGAATGCTCGTTTCGTTCGTCATCCGATTGTCACCCCTCGCTGGGTTCCAGGTTCCGACCCCGCCACCAGGTAATGGACGCGGCGGACCACGTTGAAAGCATGATCGGCAGCGCGTTCGAAGCATCGTCCGACGAGCGCGAACTGCACCGCGGCATCGACATCGAGCCCGCCGTCACGAGCGGAGCTCAGCAGATGCTCGAGCAGCCGGTGATGAACCTCCACGACCTCTTGCAGGATCGGACGCAATCGCGCGCCGGCAGCTTCCTCACCGTCGACGTACGCGTCGATCGCGCCTCGGAGCAGTGCGTGCGTCAGCTCGCCGAGCTGTTCCACGAGGCCGCGTGCCCGCCCGTCGATCTCGCGGCGGGGACCGTCGATCGTCGATGCGACGTCGACCATCAGGTCGCCGATGCGCTCGAGCTCGTACGCGAGCCGCAGTGCCGTGACGAGCGCCCGCAGGTCACCCGCCACCGGCTGTTGCAACGCGAGCAGACGACAACCATCACTCTCGATCGCGGCCGCCAGGCGGTCGATGTGCCCGTCGTCGACCCGGAGTCGGGCCAGCGCGTCGTGATCGGCGGTGAGCAGTGCCTCGGTGCTGCGCGGGATGCTCTCGCCGGCGAGCGCGGCAAGCCGCACCACATCGCTCTTCACGTGGCGCAACTGATCGTGGAAGTAGGTGCGAGTCTCTGTCATCGCGGTCCCGACACTCGGATGATCCAGCAAGGTACGAAGCACGGGTGACCTCGCCGTCTGCCCTGAGTGAACGAGGCATGAACGAACGCTGAACACTCTGAGTTGGCTGGTCCGCGACGACAATCCACAGGGTTCTCCCCTGGTTGGCCACAGCCGGTCCTTCGTAGTGTCGCCCGTGACAGCATCCGTCCCGGAAGTCAGAGTGGGGAACTTGGCTCAACACGACGTGGACACGATCGATCAGCAGGTTCTGCGCTTGTTCGCGATGGTGAGCGAAGGCCTGGTACGCGCCACCGATGCATTCCTCGACGTCGACCGCGACGAGGCCCGAGCGCTGCTCGCCGGCGAGCGGTCGCTCGACGTCTTGCACTCGTCGACAGAAGAGCTCGTCGAACGTGAGCTCGAGCGCAACCTGCACTGGGCCGATCCGGAGGTACGCCACCTCATCTCGGTGCTGCGCATCGTGCCCGAACTCGAGCGCAGCGGCGACCTCGTCGAGCACATCGCGTTGCGCACACCGCAAGGTCTCGCTCGGGAGATCACGCCGCGAGCCCGCGGGCTCGTCGCCGAGATGGGCCGAATCGGCGCAGAGATGTGGCGTGAAGCAGCCAATGCGTACGCCGACAACGACGCGTCAGCTGCGGATCGCCTGCGTTCTCGTGACGACGAGCTCGACGACCTGCATGTGCAGCTGTCGCGCGAGCTGGCGTCGAGCGGCACGTCGATTCCGGTGGCGATCGAGATGGGCCTCATCGCCCGCTTCTACGAGCGTCTCGGAGATCATGCGGTGAACGTCGCCCGCAGGGTGCAGCAGGTGCTGCGCACTGCGACTCCCGTGGCGGATGCAGTGTGACGGCGCCCGTCTCGGCTCCCGCCGCCGCCGATCCGAGGATCTCTTCGACGGTGCGTAGGGTGGAGACATCGCTGCGCGACGCCGTCGCCCGGCTGCACCCGGAGGTCTCACCCGCGGACGTCCGAGCGGCACGCCACACGATCGACGAAGCCGAGAGGTCGCTGGGCTCGCTGGCGCGCGACCCGTGGGACGCCGCCTCGCTCCCTCTCCGACAGGCCCGTGAGATCCTCAGCAGTCACCTCCTCGCGGCGGCTGCCTGCGAAGGCGCCGACGTCGCCCCGCCCGTCACTGCGCGAGTGTTACGGCGCGGCGCCGACTCGGCCCGGCGAGTGCTGGCGAGTCGAGCGGCGAGCATGGGAGCGGAGTCGCAGGACTGACACAACGTGAAGATCGAAACCATGGGCGAGGCGACACCCTGACGAGCGCGGCCGAACCTGCGCGGGTCTGGTGGCACGCGTCCCGGCGAGCGAGTGCGCACCAGCTCGTCCGACGGTTGGTTCCGAGCGTGGGCCTCGCCGCCGCGCCGGCGACACGTATCCAGCGCAGCTACCTCGACACGTTCGACTGGCGCCTCTTCGATCGCAGTGAGGTGCTCGTGTTCGAACGCGGCGCTCGCGACAGTCTCGTACTGCAGCACCGCGGTCACGAGCGATCGGATCTGCGTGTGCCGATCGCGGAGCGACCAGCCGTCGCGTCCGAGCTCCCCCCCAGCCTGCGCCAGCGGATCGGTTCGGTCATCGCGCCCCGAACGCTCATCGAGGTCGGACACGAGAACGTCGAGCGGTGGCCATTGCGCCTGCTCGACGACGAGGGCAAGACGGTCGCGCGCGTCGATGTCGAGCGAGTCACGAGCGCGACCGCGCCGCCCATCGTTCGCGTGGAGCTCAACGCGGTACGCGGCTACGAGCGCGTGGCCCGTCGGGTACGGGCCGTGCTCGACAGCCAAGCGGACCTGTCGCCGGCGGAGGATCCACTCGTGCTGGCGGCGCGCGCCGCGGGGCGCGAACCGGGTGTGGGCCCGGCGCCGCTTCCGCCGACCGTGCCGAAGGGGGTGGGCGCGCTCGAGGCGATCGCCTCGGTGCTCGAGCACCAGCTCGACATCGTCGTGGCGCTCGAGGAGGGCGTGCGGCAAGACCTCGACCCCGATCTGCTGCACGAGTTCCGAATCGCGGTGCGCCGTACGCGCTCGGTCGTCAGGCTCTCCCGTCGGCATCTACCGGACAAGGTCCGGTACGTCTGGGACTCCGAGTGGCTCTGGCTCGCGGCCGTGACCGGTCCCCCGCGTGACCTCGACGTGCTGCTCATGGAGGTGGACCACGCACGCGCGACGTTGCCGTCGGACGAGAAGGCCGGGCTCGACGAGATACAGGAGATCGTCTCCGCTCGACGGCGCGCCGCTCAGGAGAAGCTGGTGCTCGCGCTCAACGGTGATCGCTACGGGACTTTGAAACGCGGCTGGCGCTACGAGTTGGGCGAGCTTCGCACCGCATCGGGCGACGCCGGCGCGTCGAACGCCCACGAACTGGCGGTCGACCTGATCGAGCGGGCGACGAAGCAGCTGTCACGATGCGTTGCCGCAGTCGACGCGGACTCGCCGGCCGAGGTCATCCACGACGTTCGCAAACGCGGCAAGCAACTCCGCTACGCACTCGATCTGTTCGGCCGGTTGCTGCCGGACAAGCGGGTGAAGACGATGCGTAAGGCGACGAAGGACCTGCAGGACCACCTCGGCGAGTTCCAGGACAACGAGGTGCACCGCGAATGGGTGTCGACGCTCCTCGAAGGCGCCGACATGCTGTCGCCCGAAGCGGTCGCAACCTGCCGTCTGCTGATCGCTCGCTACGACGCCCGACTGGCCGCAGTGCGGGCGTCGTTGGCCGATCGACTGCACCAGTTCCGGGTGGCGCCGGGTCGTACGTGAGGGTTCTCGCCACCTACAGCATCAAAGGTGGCGTGGGGAAGACATCGGCAGCGGTGAACCTCGCGTACCTCGCGGCGTGTGATGGGGAGCCGACCTTGCTGTGGGATCTCGACCCGCAGGGCTCGGCGACGTTCCTGTTGCGAGTGCGTCCGAAGGTGAAGGGCGGGGCCAGGGGACTCATCCGCAAGCGACGGCCACTCGACGACGCGATCCGCGCAACCGACTTCGAGAACCTCGACATGGTGCCCGCGGACTTGTCGTATCGGCACCTCGACCTTGCACTCGGACAGACAAGACGTCCAACGCAGCGTCTTGCGACCCTGTTGCGAACGCTGTCCGACGAGTACGCGTACGTCGTGCTCGACTGCGCGCCGAGTCTGTCGCTCGTCTCCGAGAGCATCTTCGCGGCTGCAGACGCGTTGCTCGTCCCCATGATCCCGACCACGCTTTCGGCGCGGACGCTCGGGCAGCTCGTCGGGTTCCTCGACGATCACGCGAAGAAGCAGAGACCGGAGGTGCTGTCGTTCTTCTCGCTGTCCGATCGTCGTAAGCGGCTGCATCGCGACGTGATGGCATCACTGCATCCGAAGCGGGTCACGATGCTCGACACGGCGATCCCGTCTTCCACCGATGTCGAACGGATGGGCGCCCGCCGCGCTCCTGTGTCCGTGTTCGCGCCCCGGAGCGCCGCGGCGCGCGGTTACGCGCAGCTGTGGTTCGAGGTCCGCGACATCGTCTCCTGAGCCCCTGCCCAGCGAAGTAGATCCCCTTGGGCGAATCGGCAAACGACGGATGAAGGCCAACTGAACATGCAGCGCGACGCAGGCATCCGTCGCGAGCGCGTGTCAGAGTCGCGTCGTGACGGTGGTCGAGAAGTTCTCGGTGCGCTATGCGGACGACGGCACCACGTACACGCTCTCGTGCCATGGACCAATCGACGCGTCTGCGACCGAGGCGATGCGCGCCGCCACGCTGCACGCGCTGAGCAGTCGGTGCGAGGTGATCGTCGTCGACCTGTCGGGCGTCACGCTCGTGGATTCCGCAGGCGTCACATCGATGCTCCTCGCGCACAAGGCCGCCGAGATCGCGGGCGTCGAGTTGCGCTTCGTCGGCGCCCGGAAGCCGGTCGTCCGCGTGTTGCGGCTCGCTGGGGGAGAGCAGCTCGTCGGCAGCGCGTGACTAATCGGCGACGAGGTCCGCGGCGGCGAGCATCTGGCTCGCGACCGGCTCCAGTCCGTTCCTGAGGCCGAGCAAGCCGGTGGAGACGCGTTCGACGACTCCCCACTCCCAGATCGCGGTGGCATCGAGGCCGGTGCGCGCCGCGAGTGATCGCGCGCGCTCGCGCGGATCGCCTCTCATCAGCTCGAGCGGGTCTTCGCGCATGATGACGCCCATGTCGTACTCGGCCTCGGCCAGCAGGCCGTCGGGATCGACGAGCTTGAACTCGCTCTCGGCCTCGAGCGCGTTCCACTGGTGAACGTCGCCGTGGACCAGCACGGCGCGCTCGTCGTCGTGCGCCGACATGCGGCGCTCCGCGCATTCGATCGCGTAGTCGACCGCGTGTCGCGAGCACGGTCGGTCGAGTGCGTCCCACTCGTCGGTGATGTACTCGATGAGCGCGCGGCCCTTCTCGGCTCCGGTGGGCAGTCCGCAATCGGGCGCCGGGCGCCACAGCCGGATTGCCGTCGCGCAGAGGATCTCGTGCCGGGCCTCGATCGGTGGTGCGATCTCGTGCAGTGAGCGACCGAGCCGCTCGATGAGCAACGCGCTGCGATCCTCGTCCGCCCGCAGGAGCTTCACGCATCCGTCGCCGTCCGTCAGGCGCAGGACGGTGATCTCGTTGACCGCCTCCCGGCCTCGCGGGATCATGAGCTTCAACACCGCAGGCGTGCCGTCGGCGAGCGACGCATCGGCTACGTAGGCCTCGGTGCCGTCCGTGTACGGGCGTCCGACGGAGATCGACCAATCGCGTTCGATCTCGGCGACGAGGTCGGGCAGGTCAGCGAGCCATTGCGCGGCACCGACACTCCTCGCCTTGTTCTGTACGACCTCGGGAACGCCGTCCACGAGGCCAGCATCCCATCGCGGCGAGTCAGTTGAGCAACACGACGATCAGTTGTGGTGTCCGGGCAACACGTCGGTCTCGGACTTGTGCCAGGCCGGGTGGTCGCCGGCCGTCTCGACGTTGAAGCCGTAGTCGTATACGAGCGTGCCGCCGAACGTCGCGCCGACGCAGACGAGCAGGCCGATCACCACGGACAACACGACGATGCCGATCGGCGTCACGACCTCGGTGTGGTAGTCGTTCAGCCTCCACGCGACATCGACGAGCGCGAGCACCGTGACCGTCAGCATGATCGTGGCGTGG
>DASZHU010000236.1:0-1898 GCA_035937605.1 Acidimicrobiales bacterium
TGCCCGACCTGCGGCCGCTCCTACGAGGAGCTGGCGCCCCGCAACTTCTCGTTCAACTCGCCGTATGGCGCGTGCGAGACGTGCGACGGGCTCGGGACCACGTATGAAGTCGATCCCGATCTGATCGTGCCGAACCCCGACCTGTCGATCGCGGAAGGAGCGATCGCGCCGTGGGCCGCCGGTCGTAGCCAGTACTACAGCCGGTTGGTCGAGTCCGCGGCTGAAGAGAACATCATCCCCACGGACAAGGCATGGTCGAAGCTCACTGCGAAGCAGAAGAAGCTGATCCTGTTCGGGAGCGGCGAGCGAGTGAGCGTGAAGTTCCGCAACCGCTACGGCCGTGTGCGGAGCTACTCGGCGACCTACGAGGGCGCGGTGCCATGGCTGCAACGTCGCCACACTGAGTCCGAGAGCGACGCGGTCCGCGAGCAGATCGAGGGCTACATGCGCGAGGTGCCCTGTCGCGCCTGCGACGGCGCGCGACTGAAGCCGTTGTCGCTCGCGGTCACGATCGACGGTCGCAGCATCGCGGAGCTGTGCAACCTCTCGATCGGCGAAGCGGCGAAGACGCTCAACGAGCTGAACCTGTCCGAGCGTGACCGCATGATCGCCGAGCGGGTCGTGAAGGAGATCAACGCCCGAATGGGCTTCCTCCTCGATGTGGGGCTCGACTACCTCACGCTGTCACGATCCGCCGGCACGCTCGCCGGGGGCGAAGCGCAGCGCATCCGCTTGGCGTCACAGATCGGCAGTGGGCTGGTTGGCGTGTTGTACGTGCTGGATGAACCGTCGATCGGCTTGCACCAACGCGACAATCGCCGGCTGATCGAGACGCTCCTCCGTCTGCGCGATCTCGGCAACACGGTGCTCGTGGTCGAACACGACGAGGAGACCATCCGGGTGGCCGATCACATCGTCGACATCGGCCCGGGCGCCGGCGAGCACGGCGGCGCGGTGGTGTACGACGGCCCGTTGAAGGGTCTGCTGAAGGCGAAGGAGTCGGTCACCGGGCAGTACCTGAGCGGCAAGCGAACGATTCCGGTTCCGCAGAAGCGGCGGCCGGGCAACGGCGGTGCGCTGGTCGTGAAGGGAGCGCGCGAGCACAACCTCCAGAACATCGACGTTGAGTTCCCACTCGGCGCCTTCGTGGCGGTCACGGGGGTGTCGGGTTCGGGGAAGTCCACGCTCGTCAACGACATCCTCGAGAAGGCGTTGATGCAGAAGATCTACAAGTCGAAGCATCCGCCCGGCTTGCACAAGTCGATCGCCGGCATCGAGCAACTCGACAAGGTGGTGAACGTCGACCAGTCGCCCATCGGGCGCACGCCTCGATCGAACGCCGCGACCTACACGGGCGTGTTCGACCACATCCGCAAGCTCATGGCGCAGACGCAGGAGTCGCGGGTGCGCGGCTACCTGCCCGGTCGGTTCAGCTTCAACGTGAAGGGCGGTCGCTGCGAGGCGTGCGCGGGTGACGGCACGATCAAGATCGAGATGCACTTCCTGCCGGACGTGTACGTGCCGTGCGAGGTGTGCAAGGGGGCGCGCTACAACCGCGACACACTCGACATCGCGTTCCGCGGCAAGAACGTGGCCGAGATCCTCGATCTGTCATGCGAGGAAGCGGCCGAGTTCTTCTCGAACCAGCCTGCGATCAGCCGGCACATGCAGACGCTCGTCGACGTCGGTCTCGGGTATGTGCGACTCGGTCAGCCGGCGCCGACCCTGTCGGGCGGCGAGGCGCAGCGCGTCAAACTCGCGAGCGAGCTGGCGAAGCGCTCGACCGGCCACACGATCTATCTGCTCGACGAACCGACGACCGGCTTGCACTTCGAGGACATCCGCAAGCTGCTGGTGGTGCTCTCGCGGCTGGTCGACCAGGGCAACACGGTCATCGT
>DASZHU010000237.1:0-4584 GCA_035937605.1 Acidimicrobiales bacterium
TCCGTGGATCAACACATACGAGGCCATGTTCAGTTCGACGCTACGTGGGCCGCAGAGTCATCGCGAGATCAGCGCGTGAGGGTGACGCCGTTCCGTTGCATCGTGTCGAGCAGCGTCGACGCGGTCATCGGCTTGGCGAACAGGTAGCCCTGTCCGAGCTCGCAGCCCATCGACCGGAGGCTCGCGAGCTGACCCGCGCCTTCGATGCCTTCGGCCGTCACGTGCAGGCCGAGCATCATTCCCAGGTTCACGATCGCGCTCACGAGTGAGGAGCGCTCGGTGTCGTCGGTGTCCAGCGCGTCGACGAACGACTTGTCGATCTTCAGGACATCGACGGGGAAGCGGTCGAGGTGGGTCAGCGACGAGTAGCCCGTGCCGAAGTCGTCGAGCGCGATGCGAACGCCGAGGCCCTTCAATCCGGCCAACGTGCGAGCCGCGCTCTCGGTGTCCTCGAGCAGGAAGCTCTCCGTGATCTCGAGCGTCAACGCGCTCGGCGAGAGGCCTGATTGCGAGAGTGCCAGCTCGACGTCGTCGACGACGCCCTGATCTTGGATCTGTCGTGGCGAGAGGTTGACCGACATCGATCGCGGCGCGCGCTCCCCGAGCTCGAGCTGCCAGTGCGCAGCGTCGGCACACGCCTGATGGAGCACGTGACTGCCGATGGGGATGATCAGGCCGGTCTCCTCGGCCATTGGGATGAACTCGGCGGGGGCCACCAGACCTCGTTCGGGATGGTTCCACCGCACGAGCGCCTCGACCCCCGTCATGCGGCCGGTCTCGAGGTCCACGATCGGCTGATAGTGCGGTTCGAATTCAGCAGCCGCGAGCGCGCGCCGCATGTCGGCCTTGAGCGCCATGCGGTCGACGACCATGGCGTGCATGCCGGCCTCGTAGATCTCGAAGCGTCCCTTGCCCTGGCCCTTGGCGCGGTACATGGCGAGGTCGGCATTGCGCAACAGCGCGGCCGCGTCCTCGTTTCCGACGCTGACCGCGATGCCGATGCTCGCATTGATGCAGACGCCCTCGCCGTTTGCATCGAACGGAGCCTGCAACGACTCGAGCACACGGGCACCGATCTCGTAGGCGAGGTCGCGCTCCGGAAGCCCCTCGAGCAGCACCGCGAACTCGTCGCCCCCGAGACGGGATGCGGTGTCGCCTGGTCGCAAGTTGGCACTCAGACGCGCCGCCGCCTCACGGAGCAGCTCGTCGCCCGCCTCGTGGCCGAGGCCGTCATTCACCGTCTTGAAGTCGTCGAGATCGAGGAAGAGCAGAGCGATCTGGTGCTTCGGGTCGCGATGCCTCGTTGCCAGCGCGTGATCGATGCGATCGAGCAACAACGCGCGGTTGGCCAGCCCGGTCAGCGGATCGTGGAACGCCTGGTGGGCGAGTTGCTCCTCGAGGAACTTGCGGTCCGTGATGTCGCGGAAGTTGATGACGAACCCGTTGACCTCGGTCTCGTCGAGCAGGTTCGCGATCGAGCCTTCGACCCATCGGTACGTGCCGTCGAAGTGCTTGACTCGAAGCTCGAAGGCCGCTGCGCTCCCGGGCGATGCAGCCACCTGGGCCACGACTCGTTCGGCGCGGTCGCGATCGTCGTCGTGCACGAAAACGAACCCGCTGGTGCCGACGCGGGCTCCGCTCGCGTAACCGAGCACGGTCGTGCACGAAGGGCTGTCGTACGTGATGGTGCCGTCCGCATCGAGCACCGTGACCACATCCGCAGCGTGCTCGATGAGCGCACGAAAGCGATGCTCGCTGGCCTCGAGCTGCGCGCGTGATCGACGATGCCCTGCTTCCACGATGCCCCATGAAGCGATCGAGACCGCCGCCGCGCACAGCACGAAGAACGCGTGGATCGCCGCGAACTTGACGGGCGAGTTCCACGCCGCCGGCGTATCGAAGACGTCTTTTGGCCGGATGTAACCCATCACACCGTGGTGGAGGGCGACGAACGCGATCGAGAGCAGGAAGGGCTGCCAGTCCTGGTACAGGCTGATCACTCCGAGCATCACGAAGAAGTGGAAGTGCACCTCCGTGAGCCCGCCCGAGAGATGGACGAGCACGGCCGACGCGAACATGAGGCCGAGGCCGGTCAGCATCGCCCGAGAGCGCCGATCGATGCCGCCTCGGGACCCGAGGTACCCCATGGCGGCGGTGGGCAGCGACTCGAGGACGCCGTGGAGGACGCCGTTCCCCGTGAGGACCGCGAACACGATGATGATCGGCACGTGCACCCACAGCAGCCGCATGATCCAGCGGTGCCGCTGCTCCCACTCGGCTTTGGGCAGCCGCACTCCGGTAGGCAGAGCGCCTCGGATCCGCTGCAGCACGCTGGGTCCGGGCGTGACAGTGGGTGATGTCATCGCCCTGCTATCGGCCATTTCGGACACGAACTGGTGACTATTTTTCCTGGCTCGTGTCCGGAGGGCCGTGTCAACCCTCGATCACGGGCCCGGGCTTCAGCGGATGAGGGCCGAACCGGCCCCGCCGAGCTGCAGTACCCGGTCGGCCTTGGGAGCCAGCGTCAGGCTGCTGTTGCCCGTGAGCGACGCCGTTTTCACGAACATCTGAGCGCCTAGCCCGGTCGAGCTCGTGTTCCCGGTGAGGGCCAGCGCGGCGTTGGGGGCGAAGAAGATGCCCTCGAGCGTGTTGCCGACGTTGCCGGTGAGCGTCATCGGGAGGCTGCTCTCGTTCCAGAGCAACAAGTCGTTGAACGGCGACGTGGGGTCGTTCGGCGCCGTCCAGTCCAGGGTCCCGGTGCCGGTCAGGGCGACTGTCCCGCTCGCCAGGTAGACGAAGCATCCGTGCAGGGTGAGCCCGACGTTGCCCGCCTTCGTCAAGCCGCCGCTCCTGATGAACACCGTGGAGGGCGACGCCGGGTCGGACGGACACGCGGTCGCAGCCGACGCGACGTCGCAGTTCACGCGCAACGCACCGTTGCCGCCCATGTTGAAGGGCCCGTCCGCGACGACGTCGCCCCCGCGGAACGTGAGGCTCGAGCTGCTCGTGATGCCGGCGGCGCAGTCGATGTACCAGTTGCCCCGCGGCACGACGAGATCACCCGCGGGGCTGCACGAGTAGGCGGATGACCAGCGGGTGAACGCGGCGGGTGCACCGCTTCCGTCCGCGCTGACGAGCTGCTGGATGGCGGACGGGCCGGCTCCGGGGCAGCCCGACGCGCTCGAGCAGTTGTAACGCCAGTCGACCGGGGTGCGCCCGACGGGAGCCGACGACGGGATCGGGGCGGGGTTGAAGCCGCGGCCGACGCCGACGTCGGCGGGGTCGTACGCGCGCGCGGTGTTGCCCGTCGTGAGCGCCCACATGGAGATCGCGCCGGCGGTGATCTGCGCGTTGCCGGTCGTGTCGACGATGACCTTGCTCCCCGCCGGGCAGGCGCTGCCGTCCGAGTCGATCGCGACGTAGCCCGGATCGCCCGTCGACGAGGTGGTCGTGACGTGTGAGTTGCCCGTGACCGTGAGCGCCTGGCAGGCGTGCGGGTCGAGCACGACCAACGGCGCGTTCACGCTCCCGGGGGCGTGCGAGAACCGGGCCACCGCACTGACACGCACGGTGGTGTCGCCCGTCTGCAGCACGTTGTGCCAGCTCTGGGTGATGACCACGCCGAAGCGTTGACACGCCGTGCTGTCGGACGAGCCCACCGGCTGCGCGTCGAACAACGAGTAATTATCCGGTACGGGGTTGACGAACATGACGACGTAGTCGCCGCTGGTGATGCTGACCTCCCTCGCTGTTCCGGCGACGCAGCTCCCGGCCATCGACACGCAGCTGGGTCCGGGGCTCGACGCCACACTGGTGTTCGTCACCATGTACGCCCATGCCGCGTTGCACGCGGCCTGATTGGTGCCTCCGGTCGGGTCGAGCATGGCCGCGCCGGCCAGCGCGATTGCGTCCGCCGTGTTCTGATCCCGCGCGCGGGCGCTGCGCGCGCCGCCGAGGTCGACGACGATCGACGTGACGACGAGGAGCGCGGCCAGCGTGGCCGCCACGATCACGAGGACCGCGCCGCGGTCGTCGTCGCACCAGCGGTCACAGACCACTCGTCACCTCGTATCGGAAGACGAGCTGCTGATGGAGGGTGATCGATTGGCTCCAGATGCCCGTCTCGAACGTGGCGCTGCGCTCGGCGACCACTTGGATGCGCTGATCGCTCGAGGTCTGGTTGTCGGTGAAGCAGGACGAGTTGTTGCGGGTGACCGTCGTGCCCGTCTCGGTACGGCCTCGCGTCTGGTCGAGCGTCGTCGAACCGCTGGGATGCACGTACGCGACGCACAGCATGCGACCGGCGACCGAGGTGGCGAGCGAGCCCTCGCTGGCATCGACCACCCGGGCCGCGACGGCGTCGAGGTAGTCGTCCAACGAGGTGTAGTTCTTGGTGGGAAGCGTTGCCGCGTACCGGCCGCCGATGCGCGCGCCCTGTGCCAGCGCCAGGTTGTCGTTCCAGGCCAGACCGGCGCTGAAGAGCCCGAAGAGCAACATCGCGAGGATCGGGAACACCAGCGCGAACTCCACGAGCGCCGCGCCCCGGTCCCCGTTCAGTGGCCGTACGTCGAGGCGGGAGCTTCC
>DASZHU010000238.1:0-3932 GCA_035937605.1 Acidimicrobiales bacterium
CGAATCTAGGGTCATGACGGGGGCGGAGGGAGAAGGGTGAGGCGGTGTGAGTACATCGGACGACGATGACAGCCCATCGGCGTTCTCTGTAGAAGTCGGCCAGCGGTTGCGGTCGGTGCGGAGAGCGCGGGAGCTCTCGCTCGACGACGTCGAGCGGACGTCGGGTGGGCGGTGGAGCGCTTCGGCGGTCGGGGCGTACGAGCGTGGATTCAGGAACCTCAGCCTGCCCCGGCTGCGGGAATTGGCGGAGTTCTACGGCGTCCCGATGGGGGTGTTGCTCGGCGAGGGCGACGGCCAGGGCCGTGCCGCGGCGCGCATGGTCAAGGTCGTGCTCGACCTCGAGGCGCTGGGGAAGATCGACGATGCCGAGCCGGTCGTGCGCTACCTGCGCACGATCATCATCGAGCGGGGTGACTTCAACGGTCGGATGCTCTCCATCCGTCGAGACGACATCCGCGCGCTCTGCGCGATCCTGCACTCGACGGAAGTAGAGCTCTTCGAGACGCTCGAGATCTGGGGCGCTGTCTTGAGCGGTGGTCCGACGGAGGACGACGCCGGGTAGCGTTTCCGGCCCAATGTCTCTCGTCGTCCAGAAGTTCGGTGGCACGTCGGTCGCCGATCCCGATCGCATCCGGCAGGTCGCCGACCATGTCGCGCGCACGCACCGGCACGGCGAGCAGGTCGTGGTCGTCGTCAGCGCGATGGGCAAGGAGACCGACGAGCTGTTGCGGCTCGCGTCGGAGGTCTCGGCCGTGCGGCCGGGGCGGGAGATGGACATGTTGATCACCGCCGGCGAGCGCAAGGCCACCGCGCTGCTGTGCATGGCGCTGCACGACATCGGTGTGCCCGCCGACTCGTTCACCGGGAGCCAGGCCGGCTTCCTCACCGATGCGACGCACACGAACGCGCGGATCCTCGAGGTTCGACCCGATCGGGTGAGGCAGTCGGTCGACGCGGGTCACGTCCCCGTGCTCGGCGGCGCGCAAGGCATGTCCGCCGACCGCGAGATCACGTTTCTCGGGCGCAACGGCTCGGATGTAACCGCGGTCGCGATCGCGCATGCGCTCGGTGCCGACGCGTGCGAGCTCTACACCGATGTGTCGGGTGTGTTCACTGCCGATCCGCGCGTCGTGCCGTCGGCGCGTCGCATGGCCAAGATCAGCTTTGACGAGATGTTGGAGATGTGCGCGGCAGGATGCCCGAAACCGGCGATGCGGGGCGCCGAGTTCGCCCGCAACTGGCGCGTGCCGTTGCACGTGCGCTCGAGCTTCACCTGGGAGCCGGGCACCTGGGTGATGGAGGAGGATCCGTCGATGGAGCAGGCCGTGGTTTCGGCTGTCGTGCACGACACGTCAGAGGCGAAGGTCACGCTCGCCGGTGTGCCCGACGAGCCGGGTATCGCCGCGCGCGTGTTCCGCGCGCTCGCCGACGCCGACGTCAACGTCGACATGATCGTGCAGAACGTGTCCGATCACGGTGTGACCGACATCAGCTTCACCGTGCCCCGTGCGCATCTCGACAAGGCGACGGCCATCACTGGCGCGTTGGCCGACGAAGTCCGCGCCACCGGGGTCACGACCGACGGCGACATCGGCAAGGTCAGCCTCGTCGGCGCGGGCATGAAGTCGAACCCCGGTGTCGCCGCCACGATGTTCGAGACGCTCGCCGCCGCGTCCGTGAACATCGAGATGATCTCCACCTCGGCGATCCGCATCTCCTGCGTGGTGCGAGAGCGCGACATCGAACGCGCCGTCCAGGAGCTCCACGCCGCCTTCGCCCTCGACGCCCCCTGAGCAAATCCCGGACACCCTCACTCCAGTCCGGCCGACCGGCCGCATCTCGATCATCGTCGGTCGATACCCATTGGCCGTGCGACCTGGTCTGGCTCGTAACCTGGGGCGATGCGCGTAGGTGTCTTCGGAGCGACGGGACAGGTCGGCGGCCTCGTTCGCAAGCTGCTCGTCGACCGCTCCTTTCCTGTCGACGAGATCCGCTACTTCGCCTCCGCCCGCTCGGCCGGGCGTACGTTGCCGTGGGGCGACGGCGAGATCGTCGTCGAGGAGGCCGCTGCCGCCGACTATGACGGCATCGACGTGGCCCTCTTCTCCTCGGGCAAGTACGCGGCCAAGGAGCTGGCCCCCGCCATCGCGGCAGCGGGCGCAATCGTGATCGACAACTCTTCGGCGTGGCGCATGGATCCCGAGGTGCCGCTCGTCGTGATCGACGTCAACGACCACGAGCTCGCGGACATCCCGAAGGGCATCGTCGCCAACCCGAACTGCACGACGATGGCGTTCATGGCCGTGCTCGCGCCGCTGCACCGCGAGGCCGGTCTTCGGCGGATCGTCGTCGACACCTATCAAGCGGTGTCAGGTGCGGGTGGTGCCGGCGTCGACGAGCTCGACGAGCAGCAGCGCAAGGTGAGCGACCGCGCCTCGGCGCTGACGTTCGACGGCCGCGCCGTCGACTTCCCCGCAGCGCAACACTTCGCGACCACGATCGCGTTCAACGTCGTTCCGCTGGCGGGATCGATCGTCGACGACGGCAGCGGCGAGACCGACGAAGAGAAGAAGATGCGTGACGAGAGCCGCAAGATCCTCGGCATTCCCGACCTGCTCGTGACGCCCACGTGCGTCCGCGTGCCGGTGTTCACGGGCCACTCGATGGCCATCCACGCGGAGTTCGAGCGGGCGATCGATCCGGCGCGCGCGGCCGAGCTGTTGCGGTCGGCGCGCGGCGTCGAGGTAGTCGATCTGCCGACCCCTCTGCTCGCCGCTGGGCAGGACCCGTCCTACGTCGGTCGCATCCGTCGCGACAGCACGGTCGAAGGGGCCCGTGGGCTCTCGCTGTTCGTGTCGAACGACAACCTGCGCAAGGGCGCCGCGCTGAACGCAGTCCAGATCGCAGAGGCGCTTGCCGGCCGGTAGCGACGGTCAGGCGCACGCGCACGGCCGCTGCCCGCATCGAGGGCAGCCGGCCGCGTAGCGTTGGGCCGCATCGGCGAGCGACAACCCGAGCTGCTCGGCGATCGACGCCAGCCAGGCCAGCACGTCGGCCAACTCCTCTCGTTGCTGGGCCCGCGAGCCCTTGCGAACCGCTTGCGCCAACTCACCGACCTCTTCGGCGAGCCACGCGACCGCGGTGGGAAGCCCACGAGCGCGGTCGCGCTCCCCATAGGTGTCGCGCATGAGCCGTTGGAACGCGTCGAGGTCCATAATCGACCATCTTTGCGAATCGCCAAGACGCCGGCCGCCGGCTCGCGGCACTGCTCGGGCACCACGCAGACGGTGATGGGGTCGTGCTCGGCCTTCCACGCGGTGGTGTCCCGGTGGCGCGTGAGGTGGCCGACGCGCTGCGTTTACCGCTCGACGTGTTCGTCGTGCGCAAGGTCGGCGCGCCCGGCCAACCCGAGCTCGCCCTCGGCGCGGTGGCAAGTGGCGGCTCGCTCGTGCGCAACGAGGACATCATTCGACAGCTCGGCGTCGACCCGGCCCGGCTCGACGCGATCATCACTGCGACTCGAGCGGAGGTCGACGATCGCGATCGGACCTATCGCGGCCTGCGCGCGCCAATCGACGTCGATGGCCGTACGGCGATCGTCGTCGACGACGGCCTGGCGACGGGAGCGACGATGCGCGCCGCGATCGCCGCGCTCCGCGACCTCGGCGTGCGCGACGTCGTCGTGGCCGTGCCCATCGCGCCCGCGGACTCGCTCGCGTCGTTGCGCGCCGATGCCGACGAGGTGGTCGTGGTCGCCGCACCGGAGCGTTTCGTCGCGGTCGGGAGCTGGTACGACGACTTCCGTCAGGTCAGTGACACACAGGTTACGGACCTGTTGAAGTGAGCAGGTCGGCGAGCGCTGACGGCGCGATGTTGCGCCCGGTGAGCACGACCGCTGTCGGGCCGTCGGGCACGATCTTGGCGGCGCGCAG
>DASZHU010000239.1:0-7361 GCA_035937605.1 Acidimicrobiales bacterium
TGCATGCTCGATCCGACCGCAGTCGCTCACCTCACACACAACGGTCCACGCGTCGTTCCACATCCGCAACACCCCGCGCCCCCCGGCGTGACGCACGCTGTTGCTCGCCAACTCGTGCGCGGCAAGGACGAGCTCTTCGACGCGTCGCATTGAGAGGCCGTTCGCGGCCGCGACGACTGCGACGTGACGGCGCACGAGGTGAAGATTGACGAGGTCGAAGGCGAACGTCGAGGCGTCGTCGGGCGCGGGAGGGAGCGGGCCCTCGAACGGGGCGGCCATGGTCGGCAGGTCGCGACAGTCGCGGCTGCGACGGCGCCCGAGCTCAGAACCGCTCACCCACGGATGGCTCCGGGCCGCCTCCTCGATCACGTCGGCGGGAAGCGCAGCCGTGTCGTACGGGCACAGCAGCTTCCACGAACCCGAGCCGGCGAACGCGACGTTGAGCAGGCTCTCGTGGCGCTGGCACTCGATCATCTCGTCCGGCGGACGGCCGGCCCAGATGGGTTCGCCGATTCCGCGCACCGGCGCCGCTCCGTTGCCATTCGCCTGGAGGAAGTCGGCCCACGCCGGGATGATGTGCGCGGGGTTGCGCCCAACTTGTCCCATGTCGACGAACACGACCGAGTCGGTCGCACCGGCGAGCTCATGCCGCAGGGCGTCGAGTCGTGGCTCCGGCACGGCGACGAGCATCGCTTCGTCGTTGCGCGCCCCTTCGAGGAGGAACGGCACCGTCCCCTCGAGGAAGTCGTCCGAGTCGGCGTAGAAGAAGGCTTCGTGCTCGAACGAGTCGATCCACCCCTCGTCCGTCGTCGCCGCGCTCATAGCCGCTCCCATTGTGCCCACACCGACGAGGATCCAGGCCTACTGACGCGCCCTCAGGCGAGGGTGCCGGTGACGATCGCCGAGCTGGTCGGCGCGGCGACCGGAGCGCGTTCCTCGGTGACCATCACGACGGTGATCGACGGGTCGGCGGCGAAGGCGTACACCCCGGGGCCGGGCACCGTGCCAAGCGATGTGATCTTGCCGGACGACGTGGCGCCCCAGAGCTGGTAGATGCGTTGGTCGAGCGCGGGCAACGCGCTGCCCAGGAAGAAGCCCTGACCGTTGCTCCGCACGACTGCCACCGCGGAACGACCGCCTTCACCACTGAGTCGCGCGATACGAGCGTCGGGCGCGGTCATCGCCTGTTCGGCCGCGAGGGCCAGATCGGTGCCGCCGGGGTGCTTGAGATCGTCGACTTCACTGCGAAGCCTGATCACGCCGATGCCGAGCACGACGATCGCGGCCGCGGCGACCGCGAACGCGCCGGCGCGCAACATTCGTCCTCGACGGCCCCGGCGCTCGCGCTGCACTTCAAGACGCAAGGGGGGCGGCACCTCGTCGAGCGACGACGCGATTCGCTCCCACACACCGTCTGGTGCGTCGGCGCCCGAGTGACTGAGCAGCGCCGCGACCTCACGCAGCTCGGTGACCTCCGCGCGGCAGCGCGGGCATTCCGCGATGTGCGCGTCGATCAGCGCGACCTCGTCGGGCTCGACGGCGTCGACCGCGTACGCGCCGAGCAGCTCCTGCAGCTCTTCGTGCGTCATGCGTCGCCTCCGAAGCCGACGTTGGCGTCGACCAGTACGTCTCGCATTCGTCGGAGTCCCGAGCGAATCCTGCTCTTCACGGTGCCCTCCGGCTCTTCGAGCAGACGGGCGACCTCGCGATACGTGTGACCGCCGAAGTACGCGAGCTCGATCGCGTCCCGCTCGCCCTTCGGGAGCTGCTGCACCGCGTCGCGGACCTGCTCGGCGACCGTCAGGTCCCACACCTCGTGCTCGAGGTCGTAGCCCGCCTCTGCAGTGCGCAGTGCATCGCGCTCTTCGCGCCGGCGTCTCGAAGTGTCGCTACGGAGCACGTCGACGGAGCGACCGTGGCAGTGGGCCAGCAGGTAGGCGCGCAGCGACCCCCGAGCCGGGTCGAACTTCTCCGGCTGGTTCCAGAGCCGAAGGAACACCTCTTGGACCAACTCCTCTGCGATGGCCGTGTCGTTGAGCAGGCGACGGGCGAGCCCGAACACCGCGCCGCCATGACGGCGGTAGGCCTCGGCCAGCGCTTCCTGGTGGTAGCGGCTGATCGAGACGACGAGCGCGGCATCGCTGGCATTCGAGAGGTCTTCGGGCATGGAACTACCAGCGCTACGGAGCGGACGGTCATCCGGGATGGTCGCCGGCAAGGTACCTCGCCGTGTTCAAACGCACGGCCGTCGTCGCCCTCCTCGTCGGCGCTCCACCGAGCTCAGCTGGGCGCACCACCCCCACCACCGGTGCCGCCCGTCTCCTCGAGCCGCTCGGGAGACGGGCAGCACCTGTTGTTGGCGGGCGCGACGCGGCAGGTACGGTCCCCGCTTCGTGCCTGCACGCGCGCGCATCGGATGGGCTACGCGCGGCGCTCCGACAATGAGGTGCCGCGGCACCCATCGCGAACGGAACTACGCGCGAGCGGGAGGAGCGCGGTCGACGCCCGCGACGAAGCCCGTCCAGCGCGCGCGGCGCGCCGGTGCGGGATCGATCACGAGGCCGGCTCGCGTGGTGGCAGCGGCGATGACGACGAGTAGCGCAATCAGGCCCGGAAGCCAGCGAGATGGAGCCTTCGCCGCGGTGCGCACGGTCGTAGCATGTGGCGCGACGAACTCGAGGTGCGTGTCGGTCTTGTCGAACGACGTCGTGGCCGCCGCGCCGAGAAGCACCGTCAGGGTCATGACCGCCGCAAGGGCGGCACGCGTCGATCGCGAACGCAGCACCGAGCACACGTTACGTCAGCGGGTCGCGACTGGCTCCGGCCGCCCTCGTGCGGTCTCGAGTCAGGGCTCGACGAGCGAGGGCACTTCGTCCCACACGGGCACCGCGAAGTCGGCCGCGGGGATCGCTTCCGGCGTGTCGACCAGCTGGCGACCGGTGCGGTTCGCGATCGTCTCGACGAGTGCGTCGAGCTTCAGGATGCTCACCTTCTCGACCGTGATGATGCCCTGCGACTTCGCGGCGCGCCCGAGCTCGTCGTCGGAGCAGAACGCGACAAAGAGTGCGGAGGGCGCGGCCGTCTTGAGTCGGTCGATGGCTTCGAACCCGGCTCCGTCTCCCATCGCGGGATCGAACACCACGACATCGACGCGACCGACGGCCACGAACCGAACGAGCTCGTCGACCGTGCGTGCGACCGCGACGTCGTCGAAGCCGAGCTTCTGCATCGCCGCTCGCAGGAACCTCACGTTGTACGCGCTCGGGTCGCACACAACCGCCGCGCCGGCGTCACGCGTGGCCGACCCCGCGCTTTCGCCCGACACGCTCATCGTTGCTCCTATCGGCCTTCTCGGACGGATGTTGAGGAACGCCCAGATGATCCGTCACCGTCGGGGCCTGGGTAACTTGGAACCGTGAACGGCGAGGATGGAGTCGAGCCCGACTCCGAGTTGCTGCAACGCCTCGATCAGCTCACCGCTCGTGTGAACACACTCGCCACCCTCGTCGAAGGCCTGTTCGATCGGCTGGAACCAGTCTCGGATCCCGCACCGCTCACCGCCGAAGAGCTCGCCGACATCGCCGCTCGCATGGTGCGCCTCATCGAGTCACGTCTGGAGGCGCACACCGAGCGCCTCGGGCAGGTGATCGGCGAGCTCACCACACGAGGCCAGGCGATCGCGGCCGCCGAGGAGGTGCAGAACTTCGCGATGTTGCAGGACCACATCGCGATGATCGGGCGCGGTGTGCTCGACATGCAGCGCACGCTGTCATCCATCTCGGAGGCGCAGTCGCCGCTCGAGTTCCAGGAGATGGCGATCCTCGAGCACGTCGACCGATGGTTCGAGGAGACCAACTCCCGCCTGGCAAGCGACGTGGCGCAGATCCGACGCGACTTCCACCGGTTCGACCAGACGATCCTCGAAGTGCGAGACCTGGTCGGCGACGGGCCACACGTCGAGCGACGGGACCGATCCGAGATGCTCGAGCTGCTCGAGGAAGCCTCCGGCGAACGCCTCGGGAGCGGGTCCGTTCCCGTGGCCCGCCTCGACGACACCGCGCTCGAACGACTCGACGCCCGCCTCGAAGAAGTCGGCCTGCACCTCACCCAGAAGATCGACGATGGCCTCGCGGCACGGCTCCAACGGTTCGAGGCGCTGAGCCAAGCCATGATCACCCTCGTCGGCGATCCGGTGGATGCGCTCACGGAGAAGCTCCAACAGCTCGCACATGAACGTGAGCCCGGTCTCCGCGCCGCGCAGAGCATCCAGGCGATCGAGGCCGCACAGGTTCAGATCGCCGCGAACCTCAGCGCGTTGCGACACGAGGGCCTCGAACGCGAAGCACTGCTGCGACACGCTCTCAATCGGCTGTCCAACCCCGACACCGGTGACGCGCGCGACTGACGCTCGCGAATGCCAGCGCTGCTCGTCGACCTGTCGGTACGGTGTCTGGGTCAATCAAGGGGCGGAGCGATGACTGGCGACGACCACCAACTCGACGCGGTGCTGGCGCACTCACTCCTCGGCACGGTGGCCGCGATCAAAGGCGCGATCGGAACCGTGCTCACGCACAACCTCGACGACTCGACCCGGCTGAGCCTGCTGATGATGGCCGATCGCCGGCTCGACCACTTGGCCGAGGAGCTGCGGCACCTCGCGCTCGGCTTCGCCGATCCCGAGGTCGTCTCGCACCGCTGATCGGCCTTCGGATCGTGCGGAGGCCATGTCGAGCACCACCCTCGGAGGGCTCCAGCGTTCGTTCGGTATCCTAACGATGTGGATTCCGAACTGAACGCCGCCGTGCGGGCGCTGGCCATGGGCGGTCGCGTGCTCGAGCGAGTGCTCGACGACATGACCCTGGCGCAATACCGGGTGCTGGCCATCATCGCGTCGTCATCGGAACGGGCGAACCGGCTCGCGGAGAAGGCGAACCTCACGCGGCCCTCGCTCAGCGGCCTCCTCGACGGCCTCGTCGCGCGCGGCTGGGTGCAACGCGTCGATGTCGACGGCGACCGTCGCGGCGTCACGCTCGAGCTCACTGCCGCCGGGCGCACGGCGGTGAACGGTGCCGATCGGGCGATGACCGCGCGGCTCGAGGAGCTGCTGCTCGACGCAGGTGACGAGCGCACCAGGGTGCTCGATGGATTGAACGCGCTCGGACGCACGTTGCGAGGAGGTCAGCATGCGACAGCGCCCGGCTGACCGTCCCACGCCCGAGCCGGCGCCACCCGAGGCCGGCGGCTGGCTACGACGACTGCTGCCGTTCCTCATGGCACACCGGCGCAACGTGTTGATCGCGTTCGGAGTGTCGATACTCGGTCAGGCCGTTGCCGCGCTCACCCCCGTGGCGGAGAAGATCATCGTCGACGACGTCATCATCAACCACCGCGCGCCGCTCGCACCGTGGCTGACGCTGCTGATCGCCGCGGGCGTCTTCGGCTTCGTCGCCTCTTCCGTGCGTCGCTATGTCGGCGGCCGGGTGAGCCTCGACGTGCAGTACGACCTGCGCAACGCGGTCTACGAGCGCTTGCAACGTCTCGACTTCGCCAGTCACGACCAGATGCAGACCGGTCAGCTCGTCTCGCGCGCCAACAGCGACGTCGGGCTGTTGCAGGGACTGCTGATGTTCCTACCCATCATGCTCGGCAACCTGGTGTTCCTCGTCATGGCCATCGCCGTGATGATCCGCCTCTCGCCGCCGCTGACGCTCGTCGCGCTTCTCGCGGTGCCTGTTCTGTTGTTCGTCACGTTGCGGCTCCGCACGACGATCTTCCCGGCGAGCTGGGATGCGCAGCAGCGTGCGGGAGAGGTTGCCGGTGTCGTCGACGAGACCGTCACGGGAGTACGCGTCGTCAAGGGGTTCGGCCAGGAGACACGCGAGCTCGACCATCTCGCCGACGCCGGCAAGAACCTGTTCCGGGCCCGGGTCCGGCTGATCAAGCTCCAGGCTCGCTATACGCCGATGCTGCAAGCCGTACCCGTGCTCGCGCAGGTTGCGGTGCTCGCGTTCGGTGGCTGGCTCGCCCTCAACGGGCATCTCACCCTGGGGACATTCCTCGCGTTCTCGTCCTACATGGTGCAGCTCGTCGCGCCGGTGCGAATGTTCGCAACCCTCATCGCCGTCGGCCAGCAGGCCCGCGCGGGCGCCGAACGCATCCTCGACCTGCTCGACGCCAACTCGAAGATCGTCGAGCGCGACGACGCCATCGCCTTGCCGCAGGTGCGCGGCTTGGTCCGGTTCGACGACGTGCGCTTCGGCTACACGAAGAGCGAGCCGGTGCTCGACGGCTTCTCACTCACGGTCGACGCGGGCGAGACCGTCGCGTTGGTCGGCGCGAGCGGATCCGGCAAGTCGACCGTGTCGTTGCTGTTGCCCCGCTTCTACGACGTGGCGCACGGCAGTGTGACGATCGACGGCATCGACGTCCGCGACGTCACGTTCGACTCGTTGCGCCGCCAGGTCGGTGTCGTCTTCGAAGAGAGCTTCCTGTTCTCCGACACGGTGCGCTCGAACATCGCCTACGGCCGGCCGGACGTCTCGGAGGAGGAGGTGATCGCCGCCGCGACGTCGGCCGAGGCCCATGAGTTCATCATGCAGCTCCCCGAGGGCTACGACACCGTGGTCGGTGAGCGCGGCCTCACCCTGTCGGGCGGGCAGCGTCAGCGCGTCGCGCTCGCCCGAGCGATCATCACCGACCCGCGCGTGCTGATCCTCGACGACGCGACATCGTCCATCGACTCGCAGACCGAGGAGGAGATCCACGCCACCCTGCGCACGCTGATGGCCGGCCGCACCACGCTCCTCGTCGCGCACCGGCGTTCGACACTGCGCCTCGCCGACCGCATCGTCATCGTGGATCACGGACGCGTCGCTGGTGAGGGCACGCACGACCAGCTCATGGCGCGCTCACCGCTCTACCGCACGCTGCTCGCCGGGCCCGGCGACGAGTGCGAGGGCGACGAGGCTGCCGCGGAGACCGACGGCACCACTATCGACGCATGGACGGCGGTCGACGACGGGGTTCCCATCGCGAGGGCAACGGTGGCGGGCCCCGCGCGATTCGGTCCGGGCGGTGGCGGCCCTGCCGCGGGCGGAATGAACCTCGCGCCCACGCCGGAGTTGCTGGCCGCGCTCGCAAAGCTGCCACCGGCCGACGCGGAACCCGCGGTCGACGTCGCGGCGGAAGCCGAGGCCGACGCGGGACAGTTCTCGTTGCGGCGGTTCGTGCGGCCGTACCGCATCGCGCTCGGCGTCGGGCTCACGCTCGTCGTCGTCGACACCCTGTTCACGTTGCTCGGACCGTTCCTCGTGCGCCGCGGGATCGATCACGGCGTCGCACCGCACGACGAGCGCGCGCTC
>DASZHU010000240.1:0-3671 GCA_035937605.1 Acidimicrobiales bacterium
CCCCATCATCATCACCTGGAGCTGATGCGGCGCGTTCGTCGTCTAGGTCAGCCGAACGCCAAGGTTCTTCACTGGCCCCCTCGCTGCAAACATCTGCAACGAACGCGACATCACCAGCCGTCACGCAACGACTCTGGACGAAGCCGGCGACGCTCGCGTAGGGGTGGGTCCTTGTTTCCGGTGGGCGCGCGGGGCAACGTGTACGCAATGGTGCTTACGGAGCGCGACCGGGCGATTCTCGATTTCGAACGCAGCTGGTGGAGTGAACCGGGCCGCAAGGAGCTCGCGATCCGAGAGCGATTCGACCTGTCGACGACTCGGTACTACGAGATCCTCAACGAGTTGCTCGACGCGCCCGAGGCCCTCGAATACGACCAGCTGGTCGTTCGCCGTCTTCGCCGCGTGCGCGATCGTCGCCGCCGAGCGCGCTTCGAAGGTCGTTCGGTCATCGAGCCGCGCCAGTGAGTCGCCGGCCACCTGCGGGGTCGTCACCGGCGATGCGCGGCGCGTTGCTCATCATCGTGGCCGTTTTGCTCGGCGCGGGGCTGCTCGCGAACGGCTTCCGCGACAGTGGCACGAGCACGACGAGCGGCGCGACGCCGACGACGAAGCGTTCCACGACCACGTTGCCCGGCGGTGCGACTCCATCGACCGTCGCGCAGCCGCACGATCCCGCGCAGGTGAAGGTGCTCGCGCTCAACGGCTCGGGCAAGTCCGGCATCGCCAAAGCCGCGGCGGACTTGTTGAAGGCGGCCAACTACACCACCCTCGACCCGTCCAACGCGAAGGGCGCCACGGTGGCGACGTCGATCGTGTACTACCTGGCAGGCTACGAGGCGGACGCGGCGACCATCGCCGTCAAGCTCGGGCTTCCCGCGAGCGCGGCGCAGCCGCTTCCGACTCCAGTTCCTGCGTCGGTCGCTGACCCGAAGGACGCGAACGTCGTCGTCGTGGTGGGCACCGACGCGCCGGTCGCCGCCGGCGCCGGCACCACGAGCCCGACGCCCACGTCGGGTACGGGCGCGACGCCCACCTCGGGCGCCGGCGGCACGACGACCACGTCCGCCAACTAGCGCCGCGGAGTCAAGTCCGAGCGATCTCGGACTGCAACTCGACGGTCAACGATCCTCGAAGGGGCGTGCCGCTCTGCCCCGGTGGAGGCGCGAGCGTGAGTGCGAACCGACCGGTTGTCGCCGCGGTCGACTGTCGAACTGCTCCGGTGTCGAGGTCGTAGACCACGGTGATCGTGGTGGTCTGTGTGCCGGTCAACGTCTGCACACCCTCGCTGGTCGCGGTGACGGAGGTGAGCGGAAGCGACGTGGACGACGACACCGTGGCCGTGTCGTGCCCGTCGATCACCCCGAGCTCGACGAGCCTGCCGGTTCCGGTGAGCTGGGCTGGCGCGTCCATGCCCGCGAGCTGCACGTGGTCGTCGATCGTCCAGCGATCGCCTGGACGCAGCGGTCGGTCAGGAGGCGCGCCGGCGGAGGCCGGGAAGATCTCGGACAGTCCGAGCGCACCGAGCGCCTCGGTTGGAATGCCCTCGACGCTGTCCACGGCCGTGAGCTGCGCGGCGCGGTCGAACCGCATCACGAACGTGCGCTCGCCGATTCCCTGACGAGTGAGCCGCACCTCCACGCGACTTGTGCCGTTCGTCGTGTCGAGCACCCGCTGGCGCGCGCTGAGGTCGGCGGTGGCCGACGGTGGGGTCGCTTTTGGCCGGTCGGGCAGCGCTGTCCTGGTCGACGACACGACGTGGATGCGGTAGTCGAACACCGCGCCCACCTTCGGATGGAACACGATCGTGACGTGGTCGTCGCGACAACCCGAGACCAACAACGCGACCACGATCGCGATCATCGTGACCGGACGGCGCACGAGTCCCGAACGTAGCGGTATCGCGAGGTACCGTCGTGACGTGGCACGACGCGCTGGGGTTCGAGCCGTGCTCGAGTGCATCGCATCCGATCCTGCCCACTCTGGGATCCTCACGGACTTCGACGGCGTACTCTCGCCGATCGTCGACGAGCCCGACGCGGCGCGGCCCCTCGACGGGATTCCCGCGCTACTCGACCAGCTCGCCAAGCGTTACGCCGTGGTTGGTGTGCTCTCGGGCCGCCCGGTCGAGTTCCTCCGGCGATGGCTTCCGTCAACGCTCGTGTTGTCGGGCCTGTACGGCCTCGAGGTGCTGCGCGATGGCGTGCGCGACGACCATCCATCGGGAGGCACGTGGCGCGAGGTCGTTGACGACGTCGCCACCATCGCGCGGGCCAGCGGCCCCGAAGGGATGCGTGTCGAGAGCAAGGGCCTCTCGCTCACGTTGCACTTCCGCGAGCATCCGGAGATCGGGGTGGCAGTGCACGAGCTCGCCGAACGACAAGCGAGTCGTTCGGGGCTGTCCGTTCGCAGCGCGCGCATGTCGTACGAGTTGCACCCGCCGATCGCGGCGGACAAGGGCACCGCATTGCGCGATCTGGCCGAGGGCCTGGCCGCGGTGTGCTTCCTCGGCGACGACGTCGGTGATCTGCCCGCGTTCGAGGCGCTGGAGCAGCTGGCGGTGAGCGGCGTGGCCACAGTCCGCATCGCGGTGCGCAGCAACGAGGCGCCCCTCGCACTGCTCGACGCCGCGGACCTCGTCGTCGACGGGCCCGAGGGGGCACGGGAGCTTCTGTCCGAGCTCGTGGAGGGTGTCAGCCCGCGGCAGTGAGCTGCGCGGCCAGCCAGTCGCGCGGGGTGTAGGACGAGACGACGGCGTGCAGGCGCGCGTGCCGCTCCTCGCGCTCGTGCGGCGCCATCGCCAACGCCGTCTGCAGCGCGTCGACGGTCGCGCCGACGTCGAACGGGTTGATCCCGATCGCGCCGTGGGCGCCGAGGTGCTCCCATGCGCCGGCTTCGGTCGACAGCACGAGCACGCTCGACCGCTCGCTCGCGAGTACCGCTTCGAACGCAACGAGGTTGAGCCCGTCGCGCACCGGGTTCACGAGCACGACGTCGGCCATCTGCAGGGCGGCGACCGAGCGAGGGAAGTCGTCGGTGGTCTTCAACACGATCGGCAGCCAGTCCGCCCTCGCCCACTTGTCGTTGAGCCGCTGCACGAGCCCCTCGGTCTCCTGGCGGTAGGCCAGGTACTCGGGGAGTCCCTCGCGGGACGGATAGAGCAGCGCCGCGAACACCACGCGCTCGCGCCACTCGGGATGTCGCTCCAGCAGGTCGTCATAGGCGTGGAAGCCCCGCAGCACGTTCTTCGAGAGCTCCACCCGGTCGACGCGCACGATGAGCTTCCGGTCGCCGACGACGTCTGCCAGCTCTGCGCGCCGCTCCGCGCACTCCGGCGAGCGCCCGGCCGCCTCGAGGTCGTCCGCGTCCGGGGCGAGCGGCGAGACGCGCACGACGGGGTTGGCCTCGGTGCCGAGCACCGCGCGGCACGATGCTTCGAACTTCTCGGCCCAGCGCGTGGTGTGGAACGTGCTCGCATGGTGGCCGGCGACGCCCCCAGTGAATTGCGCGGCGGCGTCGTCGGGCAACGGACGGAGCCCATCCGGATCGCACCACGGCGTGTGCAAGAAATGAACGGTGCGAACATCGGGGCGCAGGGCTCGCAGCCGCGGGCCGACCAACGCGAGGTGATAGTCCTGCACGAGCACGGCCGCACCCTCCGGCGCCAGCTCGGC
>DASZHU010000241.1:0-7127 GCA_035937605.1 Acidimicrobiales bacterium
GACGCCCAGGAGGATGAACCCGGCGTGGTTGATCGACGAGTACGCCAACATCCGCTTCACGTCGGTCTGCACCACGGCGAGCACCGAGCCGACCAGCATCGTGGCCACGGCGAGCGCGTACAGGTACGGCCGCCAGTCCGCGCTGTAGTCGAAGAACGCCACCACGAAGACGCGGAGCAGGCCGGCGAAGCCCGCCGCCTTCACGGCCGACGCCATGAACGCGACGACCGGCGTCGGCGAGCCCTGGTACACGTCAGGTGTCCACGAATGGAAGGGGACGGCGGCGATCTTGAAGCCGAAGCCCACGAGCAAGAGCGCGAAGCCGGCCAGGAGCAGCGCCGACGGGTGGTTGGTCGGCAGGAAGTACGAGAGCCCGTTCGCCCCGGTGACCGTCACGCGGCCGAACGCGACGACCCGCGAGAGGTTGGTCGAGCCCGTCGAGCCGTAGACCAGCGCGATGCCGTACAGGAAGAACGCCGACGAGAACGCGCCGAGCACGAAGTACTTCATGCCGGCTTCCTGGGACTCCGTCCGCCGCAGGTGCATCGCGGCGAGGACGTACGCGGCGATCGACAGGATCTCGAGCCCGAGGAACATCACGATCAGGTCGTTGGCCGCCGCCATGATCAGACCACCGGAAGCCGACAGCAGCATGAGCACGTACAGCTCCGCGACGTCGAGACCCTCGCGGCGCAGGTAGCCGTCGGCCAAGAGCGCGACGAGAACGACCGCCGCGCACACCAGGAACGTGAAGAACACCGAGAAGCCGTCGACAGTGATGGCACCCTTGATCGCGGTGTACGCGCCCTTGTGCGGATCGGTCACCTCGCGCCACAGCGGCACGGCGGCGGCCATCGCAGCCAGCGCGGTGATGACGGTCGTGACGGCGAACAGGCTCGACTTCGCGCCCCGGCGCGTCATGGCCGACACGGCGAGGATGAGCGTGGCGCCACCGATGAGGATGAGCACGGGCGCGAGCGCCTTCCACGCCACGGAGGGCGTGGCGATCTTCACCGCGACGTCAGAGCCGCTCTGCGCAAGTGCGGCAAACATCAGCGCTTCGCCTTCGGAGATGCCCGGTCGGGTTGGTGGTAGCAGGTGCCGCCGGGAGCAGCGCAGCTCTGCACCTCGACGTGCGCGATGAGGGCGTCGACCGACGGCTGGATCCGTTCGAGCACCGGCTTGGGATACACGCCGAGGAACACGATCAAGGCGATGAGCGGCGCGATCACGAGTCCTTCCGTGAGCTTCAACTCGCGGACCGACTCGTTCTCCTCGTCCGGCTCGCCGTGGAACACGCGCTGATACGCCCACAGGAGATAGAGCGCAGCGAGGATCACGCCGGTCGCGGCGACGATGGTCCACCACCGTCTGGTGAGGAACGACCCGATGAGGATGAGGAACTCACCGACGAAGCCGTTGAGCCCGGGCAGACCGATCGACGACAGCATCACGACGGTGAAGACGCCGGCCATGATCGGCGCCGCCTTCTGCAGGCCCTTCAGCTTCGCGATCTCCCTCGTGTGGCGGCGTTCGTAGATGAAGCCCACGAGCAGGAACAGGGCTCCGGTGGAGAGCCCGTGGTTGACCATCTGCAACACGCCGCCCTGGATGCCCTGGGTCGTCAACGCGAACGTGCCGAGCGCGATGAAGCCGAGGTGCGCGACGGAGGAGTACGCGACCAGCCGCTTCAGGTCCTTCTGCATCGTCGCGACGACGGCGCCGTAGATGATGCCGATGACCCCCAGCGTGACCATCATCGGCGCGAAGTACGCCGACGCTTCCGGGAACAAGTAGAGCCCGTAGCGGATCAGGCCGTACGTGCCGAGCTTCAGCATGACGCCGGCCAGGATCACGGAGCCGGCCGTCGGGGCCTCGGTGTGCGCGTCGGGCAACCACGTGTGCAAGGGGAACAGCGGCACCTTCACCGCGAACGCGATCGTGAAACCGAGGAACAGCCACCGAGCGGTGTTGGTGGCAATGCCGGGTTGGGACGCGATGGCGACGAGGTCGAACGTGAGCGGTCCGCCCGCGCCTCGTTGGTGCAGCACCGCCGTCGAGATGAGCGCGACGAGCATGAACGCCGACCCGAACATCGTGTAGAGGAAGAACTTCAGCGCGGCGTACGTGCGATTGCCGTAGCCCCACTGGCCGATGAGGAAGTACATCGGCACGAGCACGATCTCGAAGAACACGAAGAAGAGGAAGAGATCGAGCGCGAGGAACACGCCGAGGCATCCCGCTTCGAGCACGAGGAGCCACGCGTAGAACGCCTTGTGGTCGTGATGCGGGTCGGTGCCGAGGATCGCGATCGGGAACAGCAAGCCCGTCAGCACGAGCAGGAACAGCGAGATGCCGTCGACGCCGAGCGTCCAGCTGATGCCGAAGCTCGAGATCCAGCTGTGGTGATCGACGAGCTGGAACCCCGCGTTCGTCTTGTCGAACGTGACGAGCACGGCGACGGTGAGCGCACCCGTGAGGCATGTCCCGAGCACCGCGAGCAGCTTGTGGACGTCGGGTCGGCCCCGCGGCACGAGTGCGATGACCGCGGCCATGACGAAGGGCACGACGACGACCGCGGTGAGCAGAGGCGTGTGGGGTGCGCCGACCATCACGCGCCCGCTCTCGTGAGGAACAGGCCGACGAGGATGAACGCGCCGACGGCGATGCCGAGGGCGTAGTTGCGGATGTAACCCGTCTGCGCCAGCCGCAGCTTGCTCGCACCCCAGCGCACGACTCCGGCGACGCCGTTGACGGCCCCGTCAATGACGCCTCGGTCGAAGTGAGCGGTCTCCTCGAAGGCGAGCTCACCCGGCCCGGCGACGAACGCGCTGATCGCCTCGTCGTAGCGCCACGCGCGGGCGAGGATCTCGGGTTCGACCGCGGGGCGCTTGTGGCGCAGGTAGACCTGCGCGCCGGCGAGGATCGCCACGGCGCACAGCACGGCCGTACCGATGGCGAGACCGGTCTGCACCGTGCCGGCGATGTCGTAGGAGCGCTGCGACGCCTCGACAACTGGCGTGAGCCATTGATCGAGGAATTTCATGCTGTTGCGGAATGGCAGGTTGAGTGCGCCACCGCCGAATGACAGCAACGCGAGCACCACCAGCGGGAGCGTCATGGTCCACGGCGACTCGTGCGGATGCACGGCGTGCTCACCCTCGGTCTCGAAGTTCGGCTTTCCGAAGAACACCATGAACACCTGACGGCTCATGTAGAACGCGGTGAGCAGGGCGGTCACGAAGCCGATCCCCCACAGCACCTTCCAGAGGCCCGACCCGCCGTGGGCCCATGCGGCGAGGAGGATGTCGTCCTTCGACCAGAAGCCGGCGAAGGGCGGGATGCCAGCGATGGCAAGCCAGCCCACGATGAAGGTCACGGCCGTGACCGGCATCCACTTGCGCAGACCCCCCATCTTGCGCATGTCCTGCTCGCCGTGCAGGCCGTGGATCACGGATCCAGACCCGAGGAACAGCAGCGCCTTGAAGAACGCGTGCGTCACCATGTGGAAGATCGCGGCGACGTACGCGCCTGATCCGACCGCGAGGAACATGTAGCCCAGCTGGCTCACCGTGGAGTACGCCAGCACCTTCTTGATGTCGGTCTGCGCGACGGCGACTGTCGCCGCGAAGATCGCGGTCAGCGCGCCGACGACGGCGATCGTCGCGGGCAACCACGTGTAGCCGTGTGCGAGCAGCGGGCTGACACGGGTCATGAGGTAGACGCCCGAGGTCACCATCGTCGCGGCGTGGATCAGCGCCGAGACCGGGGTCGGGCCAGCCATCGCGTCGGGCAGCCAGACGTACAACGGCAGCTGCGCGGATTTGCCGACCGCACCGAAGAACAGCAGCGCCGCGATTCCGGTGGCCGTCACGGCCGCGAGCGTGCCGAGTGTGTTCGCGTCGAGGAGCCCCGCCGTCGACCCGTTGGCGAAGTACGTGATCGTTCCGGTGGCCGAGAAGGCCAGGAAGGTCGCGGTCATGAAGCCCCAGTCACCGATCCGGTTGGTGACGAACGCCTTCTTGCCCGCCGAGGCGTTCGCCTCGTCGGTGAACCAGAACGAGATGAGGAAGTACGAACACGCGCCGACGCCCTCCCATCCGAGGAAGGTCACGAGCAGGTTGTTCCCGAGCACGAGCATCAACATCGAGAACGCGAACAGGTTCATGTACACGAAGAACTTCGAGAAGTCCTTGTCGCCGTGCATGTAGCCGATCGAGTACAGGTGGATCAGCGTGCCGACGCCGGTGATGAACAGGATCATCGTCACCGACAGCGGATCAACCAGGAACCCGAGCTGCACCTTCAGGCTTCCGACCGGCAGCCAGTCGAACAGCACCTGCTGGAACTGACGTTGGTCCGCTGGTTGGTCGAACAGCCCGGCGAACACCACGACCGATGCGGCGAACGCGCCACCGCACATCAGGGTGGCAAACCACCCCGCGAACGGCTCGCCGAGCTTGCGCCCGGCCACGACCAGCACGAGGAACCCGAAGAGCGGCAGCGCCGGGATCAACCAGACGAGATCGAGCACGCGCTAGCCCTTCAGCGTGGAGATGTCGTCGGCGGTGGCGCCGGGGCGGCGTCGCATGAGGGCGACGATGATGCCGAGGCCGACGACCACCTCGGCGGCGGCGACGACGAGCACGAAGAACACGATCACCTGACCGCCGATGTCGTCGAGCGCGCGAGCGAACGTCACGAACGTCAGGTTCACCGCATTGAGCATCAGCTCGACGCACATGAACATCACGAGCGGGTTGCGCCGCACCAGCAGGCCGACCGCGCCCACGGTGAAGAGGAGCGCGCCCAGCACGAGGTACCACGTCTCGGTCGGCTGCACGACCGCGATCACGTCTGCGTCGCCTCGAGGTTGGCGTCCTCGTTGATGTCGATGGGCGTGGCGCCCGCCGCGCGGCGGGCGAGGACGACGGCCGCGACCACCGCGATGACCAGGAGCACGGAAGTGATCTCGAACGCGAACAGGTAGTCCGTGAAAAGTGCGACGCCGAGCTTGCGCACGTTGTCGGCCGCGGGGCCCGAGACCTGCCCGACGGTCGACCTGGTGCCGAGCGCGATCGTGTCGAAGTCGCGGTGCGTGAGGAAGAGCGTGACGAGGGCGGCGCCGAGCAGACCGAGGCCGGCCGCCGCGGCCGCCGGACGCTGCCCGCCCAGAGGGTCGGTGGCGAGGTCTTCCGACTGATCGACGCCCAGCAACATGATCACAAACAGGAAGAGCACGACGATCGCGCCCGCGTACACGATGACCTGCACCGCCGCGAGGAAGTGGGCGTCCTGCGCCACGAAGAGCACTGCCACGCCGAACAACGTGGCCACGAGACAGAGCGCCGAGTGAACGGGGTTCGCCGAGACGATCACCCCGACCGCGCCGACGAGAATGATCGCGGCCGCAACGACGAAGACGAGCAATTCCATCAGTGCTTCGCGACCTCGTCGTCGACGGACAGCGGGTGGCCGTGAGCATCGACCCCGGAGGGCGTCTGCGCCGCGACGCCCTGCGCGACCTGGGCCTCGGGGTCGTCGTCCTGCGCGGCCGCGGTGGCCACGAGGAGATCGCTGCTGAGTCGCTGACCGTGCTCCGGCGCGCGGACCCCGTACCCGAGCTCGCCCGCCCACGCGACCCGGTCCTCGTGCGCGGCGGCACCGCTCGGAGCCGTGGCCCGCATCCACGCGGACGTGTGCTCGTCCTCGCCTTCGCGCCAGTCTTCCCACGGCAGATGCTGCGGCCGACCGTCGTCGCCGACGACGAGCTCGGCCTTCGTGTAGATCGCGTCCTGACGATTCGTGAACGAGAACTCGAACAGCTTCGTCTCGGTGATCGCCTCCGTCGGGCACGCCTCGACGCAGAGATCACAGTGAATGCACCGGAGGTAATTGATCTCGTAGACAAAGCCGTAACGCTCGCCGGGGCTCACCGGGTCGTCAGGCGGATTGTCCTTGCCGCGCACGTAGATGCAACGCGCCGGGCAGACGCCGGCACAGAGCTCGCATCCGATGCACTTCTCCATCCCATCCTCGTAGCGATTGAGGACGTGACGGCCATGGAACCGGACCGCCTTGGCCCGCTTCGCCTTCGGATACTCGACCGTGACCACGCGGCCGTCTTCGGCGCCGTGGAACAACTTGCGGAACGTGACGCCGAAGCCTTCGAAGTACCCCATCAGCGGGCTCCTTCCAGCTCGATCTCGTCGCGGCGCTGCCGCGCGGTGCGCCGCGCCAGTGCGAGTACGGATGCCGCACCGACGATCGCGAGACCGCCGGCGGCAACTACGAGGGTGATCTGGCCCTGATTGAGATTGCGGTCGCTGGCGATACGGATGGACGCCACGACGAGCATCCACCCGAGCGCCAGCGGGATCATCACCTTCCAACCGAGATCCATGAGCTGGTCGTAGCGGTAGCGCGGCAGCGTCGCGCGGAACCACACGAAGATGAAGAGGAACACGATCGTCTTGCCGAAGAACCAGATCAGCGGCCAGACCCAGTCAGGCCCGAACAGCAGCGGGCCGGACGGCCCACCGAGGAACAGCGTCACGATGATGGCCGACGTCGTGATCGTGTTCATGAACGAAGCGAGATAGAAGAGCGCGAACCGGATCCCCGAGTACTCGGTGTTGAAGCCCGCCACGAGCTCCTGCTCTGCTTCGAGGAGGTCGAACGGCGGGCGCTCGATCTCCGCCGTGCCGGCGAGAAGGAAGATGAAGAAGGGCACGAACCCCGTCACGAGGATCGTCCAGTTCGGGAAGATGTCGCCGGGGCCCGATCCCGCCTGCTGCGCCACGATGCCGTGTGTGCTGAGCGTGCCGGCCGTGAGCACCACGGTGACCACGGCGAGACCGAGCGCGGCTTCGTAGCTCACCATCTGTGCGGACGCGCGCACCGAGCCGAGCAGCGGGTACTTCGAACCCGACGCCCAACCCGCCAGCATCACCCCGTAGACCGCGATCGACGAGCACGCGAGCGCGACGAGGATGCCGATCGGCGGATCGGCGAGCTGGAGGAACGTGTCGTGGCCGAGGATTCGCACCGTGCCGTCGTTCCCGTGAGCGAACACGCCACCCATCGGCACGATCGAGAACGTCAGGAACGCGGGAACGAACGACAGA
>DASZHU010000242.1:0-3362 GCA_035937605.1 Acidimicrobiales bacterium
CAGCTCACGACCGAGGTCGTAGTGGTTCAGGTATTGAGTTCCGGAGCTATCGGTCCATTCCCAGGTCGCACCACCCGCCGCGAGATTCGACGCCACCGTGGTACCAGCGGCGCTCACCAGCAACGCCTTCATGCCGCTCGCATCCTTCGGGAACGCGTACCCGAGCGTCGGCGCCGGCGACGATCCGAACGTTACGTTCGACGGCGACCCCGGCATCGATGGGCGCACGGCGGACGTTCCGGCAAGCGCGGCGCTCCACAGCATCTCGCCGTGCATGCTCGGTTGCGGTGTCGTCGTGTTGTCCCCACGAACCGCCGGGGTGTAGGCGAAGGCCAGGCCAGGACCGTTGGCGGTTGGTCGGCGCGCGAGGTCGAGGACCACGATGCGACCGAGCGAGGCGGCCGAACCCGCGCCCGCCGAAACAGCCGACGCCGCCGCACACGCTCCGGCCAGGGCCACGACAATCAGGATCTTGACGCGGCGAGACATCCCCCGGGTTTTCACTCGTTCCTCCGTCGCGCCGTAGCTGGGTGGGCGCGTCTTCTCGTTTAGGTAACGGCGCGAACAACTGCCGGACTTGAGGCCCTCCGTCAGACATTTCGAGACGTCGGAGCCGAATCCTGCTTTCTCGGGGCCAGATCGACCCGGCGCCTAGGCTCCCCGGCCATGGGACGGCTGGACGACAAGGTCGCGCTGATCACCGGCGGCGCCCGCGGGCAGGGCGCCGAGGAGGCGAAGCTCTTCGCGTCGGAGGGAGCGCAGGTGGTGATCACCGACGTGCTCGATGACGACGGCAAGCGCACCGCGGCCGGCATCGGCAGCGCGGCGACCTTCCATCATCACGACGTGACGAGTGAGGCGGAGTGGACGAGCGTCGTCGACGCGGTGCTCGCCGAGCACGGCCGTCTCGATGTGCTCGTGAACAACGCCGGCATCTTCCAGGTGCTGCCGCTGCTGATGACGTCGGAAGCTGACTACCGCAAGGTCATCGACGTGAACCAGATCGGGGTGTTCCTCGGGATGAAGGCGGTGCTGCCCCACATGGTCGAGCGCCAGCGGGGCTCGGTCATCAACATCTCGTCGGTCGCCGGGTTGATCGGCTCACCGGGAACGTTCGCCTACAGCGCCAGTAAGTGGGCGGTGCGGGGCATGACCCGCTCCGCCGCGAAGGAGGTGGCCCCGTTCGGGGTGCGGGTGAACTCCATCCACCCGGGCATCATCGACACCGCCATGATCGACCAGCTCGAGGATCTCGGCGTGATGCCGGTGGTCATGGAGCGCATCCCGGCCGGTCGCAAGGCCGACGCCGTCGAGGTCGCCCGCCTCGCGCTCTATCTCGCGTCGGACGACAGCGTCTACAGCAACGGCTCCGAGTTCATCGTCGACGGCGGGATGACGGCCTGAGCAACATGGCGGAGCAATGCCTCGCGGTGGTGATGCCGTGTTTCAACGAGCGGGCCACGATCGAGACGATCGTCGAGCGCGTGCTCGCCTCGCCGTACACGTCGGAGCTGCTCGTCGTCGACGACGGCTCGACCGACGGCACCCGTGACGTGTTGCCAAAGCTCGCGGCGCGCGACACCCGCGTGCGCGTGTTCGAGCAGAACCCGAACCAGGGCAAGGGCGCCGCGCTTCGCCGGGGCTTCCGCGAGGTGACCGCGCCGTTCGCCATCGTGCAGGACGCCGACCTCGAGTACGACCCCGACGAGTACGCCGTCATGCTCGAGCCCCTGATCGACGGCCGCGCCGACGTGGTGTTCGGCTCGCGCTTCCAGGGCCAGAACGCGCATCGTGTCCTCTACTTCTGGCACTCCGTGGGCAACAAGGTGCTCACGCTGCTGTCGAACATGGCCACCGACCTCAACCTGTCCGACATGGAGACGTGCTTCAAGGCGTTCCGGCGCGAGGTGCTCGAGTCGATCACCGTGCAGGAGAACCGCTTCGGGTTCGAACCCGAGATCACCGCGAAGGTGGCCGCCGGCGGCTGGCGCGTGTTCGAGGTCGGCATCTCCTACAACGGGCGCACCTACGACGAGGGCAAGAAGATCGGCTGGCGCGACGGTCTCCGCGCGTTGTGGTGCATCGCGAAGTACGCCCGCCGGCCCGACTGAATCCGTCTACTGCATCGTGCCGCCGGCAAGAGCGGCGGGGATGCGGTCACGCCACGCGGCGATCGCCTCGTCGAGCGAGATGTCCAACGTGCCGGCGACGACGAGGCGGTCACCGCCGGCTCGGCCCAGCAGCGCGCCGGACACGCCCGCGTCGACATGACGGCGATGCACCTCGCGCAGGCGGTCATCCGAGACCGACACGATCACCCGTGACGGAGACTCGGTGAAGATCGCGTCGGCCTCCACGGTGAAGCCGACCCGCGACCGGACCGCCATCTCGGCGAGCGCGAGCGCGAGGCCGCCGTCGCTCACGTCGTGCACGCCGCTCACGATCCCGTCGTTCACGAGCGAGGCGACAAGCGAGCACACCCGCTCGTGCCGCCCGTAGTCGACCGCGGCGAAGTCACCAGATGGAGCCGGCCCCAACACGACGAGGTGCTGGCCGTCGACGAGGCCGACCGGTGGGGGCACCGCGGCGAGACGATCGATGATCCCGAGCATGCCGACAATCGGCGTCGGGTCGATGTCACGCCCTCGCGACTCGTTGTACAGGCTCACGTTCCCGCCGACGACGGGGATGTGCAGCGCCCGGCAGGCCTCGCCCATCCCGTCGATCGCCTCCGAGAGTTGCCACATCACTTCGGGATGCTCGGGGTTCCCGAAGTTGAGGCAGTTCACGAGCGCCAGCGGCCGGGCCCCGACGCAGGCGAGGTTCAGCATCGACTCGGCCACGATCCACGCCGTGCCGATGCGCGGATCGGCGGCGCACCAACGATGGTTGCCGTCGGTCGTGAGCGCGAGCGCGCGTCCGGTGTCGACGCCGGTGATCGGATGCTTGAGCCGCAGCACCGCGGCGTCGCCGCCCGGCGCGACAACCGTGTTCAGGAACAGCTGGTGGTCATATTGCGTCCACACCCACGACAGATCAGCCAACCGCTCGAGGAGGAACGTCCGTGCGTCGGCGATCGCCGGCTGCGCCGGCGGGCGCGACACCGGCGCTTGCACCGCGCGGTCGTAACGCGGCGCGTCTTCGTCGAGCGACTTCGCAGGCAGATCGGCGAGCACCTCACCATCGAGACGATCGAGCACCCGCAAGCGACCGGAGCCGGTCACCGTCCCGATCACCGACGCCGTCACCTCCCAGCGCTCGCAGATCGTCTTGACCTCGTCGAGATGCTCGGGCTTCACGATCGCGAGCATCCGTTCCTGCGACTCGCTGGTCATGATCTCGAACGGCGCCATGCGCGGCTC
>DASZHU010000243.1:0-7558 GCA_035937605.1 Acidimicrobiales bacterium
CTCGGATCGCCGGGCGAGGAGGAAGACCTCACCCAGGAGGTGTACGTGCGGGCATTGCCCGCCCTGGCCGGCTACCGAGGCGAGTCGCAGGTGCAGAGCTGGCTGCTCGGTATCGCTCGGCGGGTGTGCGCCGACCATGTCCGCAAACGGCAACGGCAACGCCGGCTGCTCGGACGACTCGCCGACACTGCGATCTCGACCCGGGCCATGCCCCCGAGCAACCCGCAAGAGCTGATCGGCGCGCTCGAACCCGAGAAGCGCACTGCCTTCGCCCTCACCCAGCTCCTCGGATTCTCTTATGAAGAGGCGGCCGAGGTCATGGAGTGCCCGGTCGGCACGATCCGGTCGCGGGTCGCACGTGCCCGAGCGGATCTCGTGGCCCTCGTCGCGCGGGCCGAGTCGCTCTGAGCGCCCACTCGAAACTTTCTTTCCGATCGAGGGAACCCGACGGTGTTCTGCGGCGACTGAAAGGTCGCAGACACCGGCGAGAGGACGTGGGCAGTGAAGCTACGAAGGGTTGCGGTCGCGGCAGCGGCTGGGGCAGGGGTCATGCTCGCGTTGGCCGCGCCGGCGCTGGCGCACGTGACCGTCGACCCCGACTCGGTGCCCCAGCGGGCCGGAGACGCAACGATCACCTTCCGTGTTCCCAACGAAGAAGCCAATGCGGACACGACGAAGGTCGACATCCAGTTCCCGACGGACCACGCAATCGCGGCAGTCGACGTCCTCACTCCCACCAACGGCTTCACGGCGCAGGTCACGATGAAGCACCTCGACACGCCGATCACCACGGACGACGGAACGTTCTCCGACGTCGTCGCGGAGATCGCGTGGTCGGGCGGCAAGATCAGTCCCGGCCAGTTCGGCGAATTCAAAGTGCTCGCCATGGGCATCCCCACTGGCGTCGACTCACTCAAGTTCCCCGCGGTGCAGACCTACTCAGACGGCAACGTCGTGTCGTGGATCCAGGACACGCCCGCCGGCGGTCCCGCCCCTGATCATCCCGCTCCAGTGCTCACGCTGACGCCCGCGGCTGCCTCGTCGTCCTCGTCCTCGTCGCCGTCGTCGAGCGCATCGGCGTCGTCGCAGTCGCAGCTCGCCGCCGCCCCGGCGACGACCGTGAAGAAGGAGACGAGCGGCGTCGGTGTGGCTGCCCTCGTGGTGGCGATCATCGCCCTGCTGGCGGCCGGCATCGGCTTGCTCCGGCGACGTCCGGCCGGGACCAGCTGATCATCCGAAGCGGCGCGGACGCCGGCGCTTCAGTCCGAGTGATGGTGTGCATCGTGCGGGTGTGAGTGCACGGGTCGCATACCGTTGTCGGTGTGACGCCAGATGAGATCGCCGACCTCGCGCACCTGCGCCGGGCGCGCGACCTCATCGACCGCGACTATGCGCAGCCGCTGGATGTCCCGGCCGTGGCGCGGGCGGCGCTCATGTCGCCCGCGCACTTCTCGCGGAAGTTCCGCGCGGCCTATGGCGAGACGCCGTACTCCTATCTCATGACGCGACGGATCGAGCGTGCGAAGGCGCTGCTGCGCACGGGGATGTCGGTCACGGACGCCTGTGTCGCGGTTGGTTGCACGTCACTCGGCTCGTTCAGCTCCCGCTTCACCGAGATAGTCGGCGAGACACCGTCGCGATACCGCGCGCGCGACCACCGCCACCACGAAGGCGTTCCGTCGTGTGTGAGCATGGTCGTGACGCGACCGCGGCGCACCAAGGTCACGGTCTGAGCAGGATCGGAGAAGCGCTCGAGGGGTGAGCGATCGTACGGTGCTCGCATGCCAGTCACCGTTTCCACCATGTTCATTCCCGTCCACGATCCCGACGCCGCGCTGGGCTTCTACCGCGACGCGCTCGGTCTCGAGGTACGCCTCGACGTCGAGTCCGATGGGTTCCGCTGGGTCACCGTCGGCGCTCCGGGGCAGGACGTCGGCATCGTGCTGTTCCAGCCGCACGGCGGTCTCTCGCCGACCGAGGGCGACGCCCTCCTCACGCTCGTGACGCAGGGGTCGCTGCAGGCCGCGATCTTCAGCGCGGACGATCTCGACGCCACGTTCGAGAAGGTGCGGGCGTCGGGAGCCGAGGTGCTGCAGGAGCCGGCGTCGCAGCCGTGGGGAGCGCGCGATTGCGCGTTCCGCGATCCGTCGGGCAATCTCGTCCGCATCGCCCAGTCCTGAGCGTCGCCCATTCGGCGCACTGGTAGACACGACGAGATGGCCACGAGGAAAGGCGCTGAGTCGCCCGCGCCACGAGTTGCCGACAGCCACGAGCGGATCCGCGTGCACGGCGCGCGCGTGAACAATCTCAAGGACGTCAGCGTCGAGCTCCCGAAGCGCCGGCTGACGGTGTTCACCGGCATCTCCGGCTCGGGCAAGAGCTCACTGGTGTTCGGCACGATCGCCGCCGAGTCGCAACGGTTGATCAACGAGACCTACAGCGCCTTCGTGCAGGGCTTCATGCCGACGATGGCGCGGCCCGAGGTCGACGTGTTGGAAGGTTTGACGACCGCGATCATCATCGACCAGGAGCGGATCGGCGCGAACGTCCGCTCCACCGTCGGCACGGTGACGGACGCGAACGCAATGCTGCGGATCCTCTTCAGCCGGCTCGGGAGGCCGCACATCGGTGGGCCCGGTGCGTTCGCGTTCAACGTCCCGTCGGTGCACGCGAGCGGTTCGATGACCGTCGAGCGTGGGGCGAGCAAACGCGAGAAGGTGACGTTCTCGCGCACCGGCGGCATGTGCCCGCGTTGCGAGGGAATGGGCACGGTCTCCGACTTCGACCTCTCGCAGCTGTACGACGACAGCAAGTCGCTCAACGACGGCGCGCTCACGATCCCCGGCTACAGCATGGACGGCTGGTACGGCCGCATCTTCCGCGGCTGTGGCTTCTTCGACCCCGACAAGCCGATCAAGAAGTTCACCAAGACTGAGCTCCACGACCTCCTCCACAAAGAGGCGACCAAGATCAAGGTCGAGGGCATCAACCTCACGTACGAGGGCCTGATCCCGAAGATCCAGAGCTCGATGCTGTCCAAGGACGTCGATGCGTTGCAGCCGCACGTCCGCGCGTTCGTGGAGCGGGTGATCACGTTCACGACGTGTCCCGAGTGTGGCGGCACTCGGCTCGCCGAGGGGGCGCGGTCCTCGAAGATCAAAGGGAAGAACATCGCTGATCTCTGCTCGATGCAGATCAGCGATCTCGCCGACTGGGTTCGAGGCGTGAAGGAGCCGTCGGTCGCGCCGTTGCTGGACGCGCTATCGGAGACGCTCGAGTCGTTCGTGGCGATCGGCCTCGGCTATCTCACCCTCGAGCGGCCGTCGGGCACTCTGTCGGGGGGCGAGGCGCAGCGCGCCAAGATGATCCGCCACCTCGGCTCGTCCCTGACGGACATCACCTACGTCTTCGACGAGCCCACCGTCGGCCTGCACCCCCACGACATCCAGCGGATGAACGACCTGCTGCTGCAGCTGCGCGACAAGGGCAACACAGTGCTCGTCGTCGAGCACAAGCCGGAGGTGATCGCGATCGCCGATCACGTCGTCGACCTCGGCCCCGGGGCGGGGGCAGCGGGTGGCACCGTCTGCTTCGAGGGCTCGGTCGAGGGCCTGCGGGCCAGCAAGACGATCACCGGGCGTCACCTGGACGATCGGGCCGAGGTCAAGGACGCGGTGCGGCCGCCGACCGGCGCGCTCGAGATCCGCGGCGCGACCACCAACAACCTGCAGAAGGTCGACGTCGACATCCCGCTCGGGGTGCTCTGCGTGATCACCGGTGTCGCCGGGTCGGGCAAGAGCTCGCTCGTGCATGGCTCCATCCCTCCCGGCGACGGGGTCGTGACCATCGACCAAACCGCGATCCGCGGTTCCCGGCGCAGCAACCCGGCGACCTACACCGGACTGCTCGAGCCGATCCGCAAGGCGTTCGCCAAGGCCAACGGCGTGAAGCCGGCGCTGTTCAGCGCCAACTCCGAGGGCGCGTGTCCCGCCTGCAACGGCGCCGGCGTCATCTACACGGACCTGGCGACCATGGCCGGCGTCACCACCACGTGCGATGAGTGCGGGGGGAAGCGGTTCGAGGCATCGGTGCTGAAGTACCGGCTCGGTGGCCGCGATATCAGCGAGGTGCTCGCGATGCCGGTGACCGAGGCCGTGGCCTTCTTCGGCGCCGGCAAGGCGCACACGCCGGCCGCGCACGCCATCCTCGAACGGCTCGCCGAGGTCGGGCTCGGCTACCTCACCATCGGTCAGCCGCTCACCACGCTCTCCGGCGGCGAGCGGCAGCGCCTGAAGCTCGCAACCCGCATGGCCGAGAAGGGCGGCGTCTACGTCCTCGACGAGCCGACCGCCGGCCTGCACCTCGCCGACGTCGAACAACTGCTCGGGCTGCTCGACGGGCTCGTCGACGCGGGCAAGTCCGTCGTCGTCGTCGAGCATCACCAGGCGGTGATGGCGCACGCCGACTGGATCATCGACCTCGGCCCCGGCGCGGGCCACGACGGCGGCCAGATCGTGTTCGAAGGCACACCCGCCGACCTCGTCGTCGCCCGATCCACCATCACCGGCGAGCACCTCGCCGCGTACGTTGGCCTGACGTACCCGGGCGTGCCGCGAGTGCTTGGCGATGGGTTGCGTCCCTAGTGTGCACAGGTGCCCGCGCGCGTGCTGCTCGTCGAAGACGACACCAAGATCGGAGGTGGTGTCGCGCAAGCGCTCGAGCATTCGGGCTACGACGTCGTGTGGGTGACCAACGGACGCAGTGCCCTCGACTCCGCGGCGGACCGACCGCCTTCGTTGGTGCTGCTGGATCTCGGTCTGCCTGACACCGATGGCCTCGACGTGTGCGCCCGGCTGCGGGCTGCCACGCCCGATGCCACGATCGTGATGCTCACGGCCAGGACCGAGGAGATCGACGTCGTCGTGGGCCTCGACGCCGGCGCCGACGATTACATCGGCAAGCCGTTTCGTCTGGCCGAACTGCTGGCACGGGTGCGGGCGCACCTGCGACGGCCCCACGGCCGCTCCGACGGCGCGGATGCGAGCGTCGGGCCTCTTGTCGTCGACCGTGCGAGTCGGCGGGTCTGGTGCCGCGGATCCGAGATCGACCTCAGGCCCAAGGAGTTCGAGCTCCTCGCCCTCCTGGTCGACAACGCCGGCCGCGCTCTGTCGCGGGAGCAGATCATGTCCGATGTCTGGGACGAGCACTGGTTCGGCTCGACGAAGACCCTCGACATGCACATCAGCTCGTTGCGCCGCAAGCTGAGCGAGTGCGGGGACGAAGTCGTGATCACGACACTGCGCGGGGTGGGCTACCGATTGGAGCGTCCGGCGGAGTGAGCCGACGCATCCTGCTGGCGATCGTTGGCAGCACGGTGCTCGCCGTGATCGGCTTCGGGATACCGCTCGGCGTGACAGTCGCGCATCTGTACCGCGACGAGGGTCTGTCGCGGCTCGATCGCGATGCGCAGAAGGCCATCACTGAGATCCCGCCGCCGGGGTCGGGCACCCAGGTGCCGGACTTCCCCTTGCTCGACGACGGAACCCGGCTCACGGTGTATTCCGCGACGGGCGCACGACAGGTCGGCAATGGTCCAATGCCCGCGGATTCGATCGTGCACCGCGCGGTGGAGCAGGCCGGCCCGGTGTCGACGACCTCGAACGACGCACTGGTGCTCGCGGTGCCGTTGGTGAGCGAGGAGCAGGTGTTCGCCGTCGTCAGAGCGGAGTCGCCCCGCCACGAGGTGACCGACCAGATCTATCGGGCCTGGCTGGCGATGGCGGGCCTCGGTCTCCTCGTCATCGGTGTCGCGACCATCGCCGGCATGCTGCAGTCGCGGCGCCTCAGCAGGCCCGTGCGTGACCTCGCCTCGGCGGCCGCGCAGCTCGGTGAAGGCGACTTCTCCGTGCGGGCGAGACGGGGCGGCATCCCCGACATCGACGCCGCCGCCGACGCGCTGAACGCAACGGCGCGGCGTCTCGGCGACCTCCTCCAGCGTGAGCGCGCGTTCAGCGTGCACGCGTCACACCAATTGCGCACGCCGCTCACCGGGCTCAGAGTGCAGCTCGAGTCGGCGACACTCACTCCGGACCGCGATCTGCACGAAGCACTGACCGACGCGATCGCGTCGGTCGACCAGCTCGAACAGACGATCGACGATCTGCTCGTGTTGGCCCGCGACATTGGCGCGCGCCACGAGCCGCTCGATCTCGAACAGCTCCTGGACGATGTCGAGCAGCGCTGGCGCGCTCCGCTGGCCGAGGTTGGTCGCTCGTTACAGGTTCGTCTCGAGCCGGATCTCTCGCCGACCACGGCCTCTGCAGCCGCGGTGCGTCAGATCCTCGACGTGTTGCTCGCGAACGCACTCGAACACGGCGACGGAACGGTGACGCTCGCCGCCCACTCCGCAGGTGGCGGCAGCGCGATCGACGTTGCCGACCAAGGCCCGGGGGTGGATCCCGGTCAGGAGGACATCTTCGCGCCGCGAACCGACGCGGCGGCCGCCCGCGGGATCGGTCTCGGTCTTGCGAGCTCCTTGGCCACCGCCGAGGGCGGCCGCCTCCTGCTCCGGGGGCGAGGACCGAATCCCGTCTTCCGGGTGTACCTGCCGACCAGCGACTGAGGGTGTCGGGCTCAGGAGACCAGGTAGCCCGACGCGAACAGCGCAGTGCCGGCGACGAGCAGGCATCCGCTCGCTCCCGCGGCGGGCACGCCCCACCGCCGTCGCGCCGTCGCCGCGACGCCGACCACGGCGAACACCGGGAAGGCTGGTAGGAGGTACCGACCGAGGCCGAGGAAGTCGCCCGAGCTGATCGCCGGCACGAGGGCGGCGGCCGCGGCGTAGATGGCGTAGCCGGGCCCGAACCGACGGACGACCGCGGGGATCAGGCAGAGGCACCCGACGAACAGGCAGGCCTGCAGCACGATCGCGATCACCTCGGGCGGAGGCAGGCGGCTCAGTTGGTGAAAGAAGCCGAGTTTGAGCCACGTGTGCGGTCCCGGTGGCTGGTTCCACCCCGGAGCGCCTTCCGTTTCGACGAACGCGAGCGGGTTGCCGAAGCGCACGCCGAGCCACGCGCACCAGGCCAGCAGCCCTCCGATCGAGAGCAGCACACCGAAGTCGCGGCGCGCGAACCGACGGCCGGGCGAACGCCGGAACAGGCCGCGCCGATCGGCGGCTACCGCGACGAGGCCGATCACGAGGGTGACACCGGTCGGACGTGCCGCGGTGGCGATCGCGCCCACGAGGCCCGCGACGACCGGACGATCGCTCTCGAGTAACAGGAACGCCGCGAGTACGAGCACGAGGTAGAGCGCGTCGGAGTACGCGGCCCCGTACAGGAACCACGAGAACGGGTAGACGGCCAGCGCGATGAGCGCGGCCCGCGACGACGCTGGGTTGAGCCGAGCGCGACACCATCGGTGGAACAGCACGAACGAAGCCGCGCCGCACGCGACGGTGACCACGATCGCGCCGAGGGAGACCCCTCCAGGCACCACCGCGCCGACGACCCGAACCGCAAGTGGGTAGACGGGGAAGAACGCCACCGACGACATG
>DASZHU010000244.1:0-15336 GCA_035937605.1 Acidimicrobiales bacterium
CACGACGACGCGCAGCCCCGGCCGGCCGGCGTTGGCCGCCATCGTGTGCGCAAGCGCTTCGAACTCCTGCGTGACGACGGCGACCGCCGCCTTCCCTCCCGACAGCCCGGACACCGCGTCGTGGACCGTCCAGGAGGTGCACGAGCCTCAGTTGCCCAGCCCCGAGATGATGAAGTCGTTGGCTGCGACGAGCTCCTCGAGCGCGGTGCGCGTGCGCTCTCCATCGTCGCCGATGCGATTGCCCGACACCCATCTCGTCACGATCGCGCCGCGCGCGACGAGCTCGCGCTCCCACTCGTCGGCCACCCATTCGAAGCTGCGCCATGTGCGATCGGAGCGAATGCCGACGCGGAGTGCCGCCAGTGAAGAGAGCGACGGGCCGGGATCGGTGTCGATGTCCGGTGCCGGCGCGGTCGGATCGAGGATCGTGATTCGAGCCATGTCCACAGTGTGGTGCGTGTCAACCGCGGCCCGCACGGATGATGTCGATCACGCGCTGAACCGCGACGCCGTCGGCAAACGTTGCCGCGTCGCTGCTGCCATTGCCGCCGATCGCATCCGCGAAGCACCGGCACAGGTCGGTGAACGGGCCGAGCTCGAGATGCGTGAAGCGTTGGCGCGGATCGTCGCTCGCGGCGGAGGCCGGCGGGTCGAGAAGACAGCGACCCTCACGGTCGTCGGCGGAAGCGAGCCACACGCGGTGCGACCGGTCGATCCAGAGCGTGCCGCGCTCGCCCACGACCCTTGCCACGTCGAGCGGTGGGCCCCATGCTGCCGCGCACTGCTCGATCGTGACCTCGCAGCCTGACGCCGTCGTGAGGTGGCCCACGAAGCCATCGTCGGCGTCGGCGCCACGGCACAGCAACGACGACGAGCGCACGGCGGCGATGTCGCCCAACCAGTGGCGCACCTGGTCGATCGTGTGCGACCCCGACGCGCCGAGCCAACCTCCACCCTGCGCCGAATCGAACCACCATGAGGGAACCGGCGTCGCGCGATCGGCGACGAGATCGAGATGCTGTAGGAGCGTGGCGAGGCGGGGCGCGCCGATCGCGTCGTCGCGCAGCAACTGCGCCACGAGCCGCCGCTCCGGCGCGAAGCGGAACTCGTGAGCGACGAGCCCGACCCGGTTCGCTCGTGCCGCCGCAGCCGCCAGCGCCTCGGCCGCATCGACATCGAGCGCGAACGGCTTCTCGCAGAGCACGTGAGCGCCGGCCGCGAGCGCCTCGAGGGTCAGCGGCGAATGTTGATCGGGGGGTGCCGCGATCGTGACCGCATCGACATGGAGGTCGAGCGCCTCGCGCAGCGACGTGCACGCGCCGGCGACTCCGGCGCGTCCGGCTCGCCGCTCGGTGCGATCGCGATCCTGCCCGACGAGTGCGACCACATCGAAGCCGGCGGCCCGCAGGGCCGGGACGTGGACTCGGCAGCCGAACCCGGTGCCGACAACGGCGACGCGCGGCATCAGAAGAGCGCGCGCACGTGCGCGGCGAGCGCAACGGCGTGGCCGATCGGGTCGACCAACGGCCAGCCGTAGTCGGGAAGGTCGAAGTACTCCACGCTGAGCGCGCCTCGGTAGTCGAGCGCGTCGAGTCGCCGCAGGATCTCGCCGAAGTCGACGTCGCCGCCGTCGTCGGGATGGCGCTGCACCTCACCCAGGCGGGCCTGGCGCAGCTGCACGTGAGCCGCGTGCGGCAACAGTTCCGATGGGTCCTCCCCCCAGCCGGCGACGTGGCCCGTGTCGACTAGCAGCCGCAGACCGGGAACGGCGTCGAGCATCGCCTTCACCCGGTCGATCGAGTCGCAGATCGACCCGCCCCACGGCTCGAGGCGAACGCCGGGCGTCCGGCGGTAGGCCGCAACGGCGCGGTCCCACAGCGCGTCGAGGTCGTCGGCGCGCGGTGGTCGGGTCGGTGCCGGGGACGAGCATCCTGCCTTCGGCGAACCGGGAGCGATCCGGTCCGCGACCGGCAGCGCGAGCGCGTCGGTGACCGACGCCGGCACGTCGATGTGGTCGAACCCGAGGGCCGCGGCACGCTGCGCGGCGACCGTCGGCGGGTCCGGCGCGAAGACCACGTGAACGACGCCGATCGCCCTGCGCACGCGGGACATCCTGCACTACCGTCGAGGCGGATGGCGTCCGCGTCGACCTCGCTCGGCCGCTACGACACGATCGGTGTGGGGTATCGCAACTACCGACAGCCCGACCCGCGCGTCGCGAGCCGGCTCGCGGCGGCGCTGGGCGATGCGGAGCGCATCGTGAACGTCGGCGCGGGCGCGGGTAGCTACGAACCCCAGGACCGTTGGGTAGTGGCGATCGAGCCGAGCCCGGTGATGCTCGAACAGCACCCGGGACGCCCCAAGCTGCGCGCCGCCGCGGAGCACGTGCCGTTCCCCAATGACGCGTTCGACGCGGCACTCGCGATCTTCACGGTGCATCACTGGGTCGATCCCGCCGCCGGTCTCGCCGAGCTCCGGAGAGTCGCCCGCCGGCAGGTGCTTCTCACGTTCGAGGCCGAAATGGAGGCGGAGTTCTGGCTCGGCGACTACGTGCCGGCGATCCGATCGCAGGAGCACTCGTGGGTCGCGACGATCGACGCCGTCGCCGGGCCACTCGGCACCGATCACGTCGAGGTGCTGCCGGTGCCCCATGACTGCATCGATGGGTTCATGGCCGCGTACTGGCGACGCCCCGAGCGCTACCTCGACCCCGGAGCCCGCGCCAGCATCTCGGGCCTCGCGCTCCTGTCGCCGCACGAGATCGAGCCGGGCATGACTCGGCTCGAGGCCGACCTCGAGTCCGGCGCGTGGCGCGAGCGGTACGGCCATCTCCTCGAGCTCGACGAGCTCGACTGCGGCTACCGCATCGTGGTGGCCGGCGACGGCGCGTGAACCGCGTGACGGGCGGCCTCGCGGCGCCGACGCTCGTCGTCGACCCGAACGGACACGGCACGACGAGGTGGGAGGACTGCGTCCCCGGCCGCACTGAGTACCCGCGCCACGTCAGCGACATCCCGGTGGTCGGCATCACCGCGCTCGGAACGAACGCTCCCCGAGGTACGCCTGGCTGGTGCTTCCGGCGCACGCCTCGCGCCGGCCAAGGACGGCTCACCGGCCGGCCCACGATCGGTCTGCTGCTCGTGCTCATCAGCCCACGCCACGCCGACCGTGCGCAGGCGTTGCGGGATTGGGGCGATTTCGTGCACCTCAGCCACATCGCCGCGGCCGGTGTGCCCGGCTACACGATGATGACGCCGTACGAGAACGCCGGCGACGGCCCGCGGTTCCTGCATCTCTACGAGATGGACGCCGATGACCCCGAGGCCGCGTTCCAGAGCATGACGCCACTCGTGCGCGCGCGCCTGAACGACGACGAGTTCGCGACGTGGACCGGTCATCCCGAGCTGCGCATCGAGTACGTGAGCACGTACCGGTTGATCCGTGACTGACCCCTCGTTCTTCGACGTCGTGTTGCAGCAACGGGCCTGCCGCGAGTTCGACCCAGACCCCGTCCCCGATGAGGACATCGAGCGCATCCTCGACGCCGCCACGCACGCGCCGAGCGGTGAGAACACGCAGCCCTGGGTGTTCGTCGTCGTCCGTGATCCCGAAGTGCGCGCGGAGCTCGTCGCACTGACGCTGCGACTCTGGGCGATGGCGCGGGCGGACGCCATGGCGCGACTCGATCCGAAGCTCGGCGCGGAGGTGGACGACGGAATGCGACAGGGCTACTCCGGCGCGCCCGTGCTCGTCGTGGTCGGCGCCGACACCGCCACCGGTGTGCACCCCAAGGCGACGCCGTCGTCGATCTTCCCTGCGGTGCAGAACCTCCTGCTCGCCGCGAACGCGCTGGGATACGGCTCCGCGCTCACCACGCTCACCACGGCCGCGGCCGACGAGTTGCGGACGATCGTCGACCTCCCGCCCGAGGTCATCCCGATGGCAGTCGTGCCGCTCGGGCGACCGGCGCGCCGGCTCGGGCGGCCTCGTCGACGACCTGCTCGCGAGACGACACACCGCGACCGTTTCGGTCGTCCTTGGTGAGCCGCAACCGGCTCCAATAGACGGCGGTGATGCAGGCCGCCGGGACCCAGATGAGCACCGCGGCGCCGCCGATCGTGTCGGCCCCGAGGTAGAACGCGACCGCCGCGAGGTGGAACACCTGGCCGTGGTACGTGAGCAGCGCGACGAAGTGGGGATGCTGCCGCAGCCCGTCGACCGGAAGATCCGGCGCGGCGCGGTCGAAGCGGAACAGGACCGCGAGCAGGATCGCAGCGGTCACCGCGAAGCCGATCTGGCTCCCGGTCGGCAGGCCGAACCAGAAGCCGGGGCCCGAGTAGCGGAAGAGCTCGCCGAGATAGAACTGATCGCCGAGCCGCGACACCGGGTCGAGGATCCACAGCGCCCACACCGCGAGCATCAACGCGAGCAGCCATTCGTGCCACGGTCGCGCGGCCCGCGTACGGAAGGGACCGGACGCGAGGAGCCGCCCGGCTGCGAAGGCGAAGTACGCCATGAAGGTGTAGCTGAGCGGCACCATCAATGGCACGTCGCCGAGGAACAGCTCCTTGCCCCGAAGCGCGTCGTTGAACGCGTACCGCGTATACGGAAGGCCGAAGTGCACCGAACCGTTCTCCGCGAGACCACCGACGCCGACGGCGACGATCGTGTAGAGCAACGTCCGCCGCCAGCCGAGCTGGCGCACCGCGCACCAGAGGAACGTGATGCCGAAGATGGTCACGTACCAACGACCGCCGACGGTCCCCCAGACCTCACGCAGCACAGCGCGAGTCTGACACACGTGTCAGCATTCGAGCCATGACGCGACTGTCAGGCGAGATCGCCCTCGTCACGGGATCGACCGCCGGAATCGGTCGCGCGATTGCCGTGCGGTTCGCGGCCGAGGGAGCGTCCGTCGTGGTCACCGGACGCGACGCCGCCCGCGGCGCGGACGTCGTCTCCGCGTGCGACGGCGACGCGCACTTCGTCGCGGCCGACCTCCACGAGCACGGCGCGGCCGACGCGCTCGTCGCGACGACGATCGCGCGATTCGGCGGGCTCTCGGTGTTGGTGAACAACGCCGCGACCGCCGAGCCCGACGGACCGGTGGCCACCCTTGACGACGGTCGTTGGCGCGCCATCCTCGAAGTCGACCTTCTCGCGCCGGCGTGGTTGTGTCGCGCCGCCATGCCGTCGTTGCGCGCCTGCGGCCACGGATCGATCGTCAACATCTCGAGCCGGGTTGCGTCACGCGCGTCACGCGGCCTGGCCGCGTACACGGCCGCGAAAGGCGGGCTCGAGGCGCTCACCCGCAGCATCGCCGTCGACGAGGCCCCGCACGGTGTGCGGTGCAACGCGATCAGTCCCGGTTATGTGCTGAACGATCGTCGCGATGCGGCGATCTCACCCGAGGAGCTCGCCCGGCGCGAGGCGATGCACCTGCTCGGCGTCGGCGACGCGGACGATGTGGCGTACGCCGCCGTGTACCTCGCCTCCCGCGAGAGCAAGTGGCTGACGGGCACGGTGCTCCCGCTCGACGGTGGCAGCAGCGCGGCGCGCGGCTCGTTCAAGTGATGTGGGTACACCCGCGGGTCTGCGTCAGCGGCATCTCGTCGTGGAACCAGTCCCTGACCGACGATCTCGCCATGCACCGCGAGCTCGGCGTGCACACGATCGGCGCCGCCCTGCGCAAGATCGAGTCCGACGGCGACGTCGACGCCCTACGGGCGAGTGGGCTGCGGATTGCGAACGTGATCGGTGTCGGCCACACCGGAATGGAACACGCGCTTCAAGTCGCGGCGGCGCTCGACGCGCCCGCGATCGTTTTCACCACTGGACCGTTCGGCGCGCTCGACTGGGAGGAGGCCGCCTATGCCTTCGCCGCGTCGATGGACGCCTACCCGCGCTCGAATGTGCGGCTCTGCCTCGAGCACACGAACTCGTTGCGCACCGATGTGAGCTTCGTGCACTCGTTGCGGGACGCGATCGACCTCGCAAGGCGGCTCGACATCCACGTGTGCATGGAGATCAACGCGTGCTGGGCCGAGCGGGACCTGGCGCGCACGATCGCCGAGGGCATCGATCGGATCGGCGTGGTGCAGGTGAGCGACTACGCGATCGGCACGCTGTCGACCCCCAATCGGCTCGTCCCCGGCGACGGCGACATCCCGCTCGTCCGCATCATCGGACAGGTGCTCGCTGCCGGCTACCAGGGTGCGTTCGACATCGAGCTCGTCGGCCCGAAGATCGAGCAGGAGGGCTACCGGTCCGCGATCGGCCGCAGCTGCACCTACGTCTCCGACCTCCTCGCCGCGCTTCTCCCCTGACCGCGCAAGGGCTGCTCATTTCCGGGCTCGCCGTCGGTCACGCTGATCACTCCCACCGCGCCACCCCGTTGACGTTGCCGTCACCGGTTGTCAGCTCCACGTCTCGACCCACGCACTCGGTCGCTTCGAGCTCCGCGAGCACGTCCGCGTCGCTCACGCGCGCGTAGCAGCGCGTAGCCGCATCGACATCGCACACGAGCAGGCCCCAGTCGGCGCGGCCGTCGCGCCCGTGCAACACGGTGTACGTTGCGATCGAGGCTCGGCCCGAGTGCGTGTCGGCGATGCGCTTGGTCGGACGCTCGTCGAGCCGCTTCTGCACGGTCTGCTCGTCCGGCTTCGGCACACCCGAGATCGGTGGCGCCGTCGAGTACACGCCGTACACATGCTTGGTCATGTGCATCCCCACGCCGCTGCACAATCCGATCGAACCCGGGTCATCACGCAGCACGTCGACCATCGTGGCGATGGAATGCGTCACGTAGTCGCTGCCCGCGCCGCCGAAGAACGGGAGTCCGCCCGTGACGGTGACGCCGCGGGGGTCGTCAGGCGCGAGCCCGAGCGCATCGAGCGCGAACGACACGGAGGACGGGAAGCAGCTGTACAGGTCGAGGTGCGCGACGTCGTCGATGCCGACGCCGGCCACTGCGAGGGCCTCGCTCGACGCGGCAACCATGGCCGGCGATCCGAACGTCGGCTCGTGCTCCGCCACGTAGACGGGGTCGGTGGCATAACACCACCCCCGTAGGTAGGCGCGCCGGTCGGCGGGCACTCCCAGGCGATCGGCGGCCTCGTGCGAGGCGATCACGATCGCACCCGCGAGATCGACGTCCATCACCGAGATCACGTACTTGGTGTAGGGGTACGCGACCATCCGGTTGTCCGGCGTCGCCGTGATCAGCTCTTCGGCACTGCGCTCGACCGGGAACCAGGCATACGGGTTCGCCGCCGCGACGGCCGTCATCGGCTCGAACAACGCACCGATGGCCTGTCGATGGTCGTCGGGTGCGACACCGAGGTGCGCCCGCCTTGCGACATCCCACAACGCGAACGTGGTGTACGCCTGGAACACCTCGTGGGCGACCTCGGCTGGATGGAACGGCGCTTCGAACGGGAACGGCTTGCGCTCGGGGTCCTTGTACGACCACTGCGGCTTCTCGCCGTTCTTCTTCAGGCGGCGGACGGTGTCGAGCGCTTCGGCGCCGCACACGATCGCCACGTCGAGATCGCCGTCGCTGATGGCTTCCGCGGCGTGGTCCACGAGCACCTGCGGCGTCGTGCCGCCGATCCCCGAGTAGTACTGATGCTTCGGAGCGATCGAGAGCCGCTCGCACAACCGGCCCGCCGGGTCGTCGTACTGCCACGACTGGCAGTACACGATCTGCACCGATTCCACGGCGCGCAGCACGTCGCCGCTCGCCCCCGCGTCGGCGACGGCGTCGCGGCACGTTCGCTCCCACATCTCGAGCGGCCCCGGCGCCGGCCCCGCGTCCGGACGCGACACCATCTGCGCGACCCCGATGATGCACGGGCTTCGCGCATCGACGGACGCGGTCATCGATTGCTCCAGTTCGCCTTGCGCTTCTCGGCGAACGCCTTCCTCCGCTGGGGGCTGCGCCCCCAGACCCCACCGCCGACCGGCTCGCTGGCGCTCGCACGATCGGCAGGCGTTCGCCCGATCATCGATTGCTCCAGTTCGCCTTGCGCTTCTCGGCGAACGCCTTGGGCCCCTCTTTGGCGTCTTCGGTGGCGAACACCATCTGCGACAGCTCCGACTCGATCTTGTACGCCTCCTTCATCGTGACCTCCATCCCGCGGATCACGCTCTCCTTCGTGGCGCGTACCGCGAGTGGTCCGTTGGCGAGGATGCGCCCGGCCCACCAGAGCGCGCGGTCCATGAGCTCCTCGGGAGCCACGATCTCGTTGAGCAACCCGAGCGCGAGCGCGCGCTCCGCCGGCAGCGGCTCGGCGGTCAGCAGGAACTCCATCGCGGCTGCGAACCCCACCTGCTGCGGCAGCCGCACCGTCGTGCCTCCACCCGCGAAGAGCCCTTGCTTCGGCTCCATCACCCCGAAGCGCGCGTTGGGCGTGGCGATGCGGATGTCGATGCCACCGAGCATCTCCATGCCTCCCGCGACGCATGGGCCGTCGATCGCCGCGATGATCGGTTTGTAGAGCTTCGAGTTGCGCAGCACCGCGTCGGTGCCGTCGCGCAACTTGCAACCGTCGATCTCGGTGACCTCACCCTTGCCGATCTCCGTCGCCAGCTTCGTGATCTGCGGGATGTAGGTCTTGAGGTCGGCGCCGGCCATGAAGCACCGATCGACGCCCGTGATGATCGCGAGCCACAGATCGTCGTCGGCCTTGAAGTCGGCCCAGGCCTTGGCCAGATCCCGGAAGTGGTAGAGGTCGAGCGAGTTCTTCGCCTCCGGACGATCGATCGTGATCACGAGGATGTGGTCGTCGCGGGGCTGGTAGTGAATGGCCAATTCGGGTCTCCAGGGTCAGGCGAAGAGGAAAGCGCCGCCGTCGACCATGAACGTCTGTCCGGTCAGGAAGCGGCACCCGTCACTGCACAGGAAGAGCGCGACGGGGCCGATGTCGGCTTCGGGATCGCCTTGTCGTCCCATCGGATGGTCGCGTAGGAAGTCTCGGTACTCGGCTTCGGCGCGGGCCGCGGCCTCCTGGCCGCGCTTGGAGGCCGCGCCGGGCGCGATCGCGTTGACGACGATGCCGTCACGTCCCCACTCGCGCGCCGCCGTACGGGTGAGCGCGCGGATCGCCTCCTTCGACGCGTTGTAGGCGCCGTACTCGGCCATGCCGGTGATGCCTGCGGCCGACACGAAGTTCACGATGCGGCCCCATCCCTGCGCCTTCATGTGGGGATGCACGGCCTGCATGGCCCAGAGCGTCCCCTTCACCGTCCCGTGGTTGAGATCGAGATCGGCTTCGCCCACCTCGGCGAGCGGGACCTTCGCGGTGAACGTGTGCGCATTGTTGATGAGTCCGTCGACGCGGCCGTACCGGTCGAGGGTCGTGGCGACGGCCGCCTCGATCGAGTCTCGCTCGAGGATGTTGCACTCGACCCCCAGCGCTTCGACGCCGAGCTCGTGGAGCTCGCTCACGACCCGGTCGACCCGGTGGGCCTTCCATTCGGCGACGACGACCGTGGCGCCTCGCGTGCCGAGATGGTGGGCCATGCCGCGGCCGATGCCCTGGCCGGCGCCGGTGATGACCACGACTTTTCCGTCGACGCCCCCCACAGGGCGCAGTCTGACATAGGCGTCAGGTTGACTCTTATATCGGACTACCGATATAAGTAATGGACCCTATGCCAGCTCGGACCCAAGAGGAGCGCAAGGCCGACACCCGCGCTCGCCTCATCGCGGCGGCAGCCGACCTGTTCGCCCGAAAGGGCTTCCACGCCGTGTCCGCCGAGGCCGTCGCCGACGCGGCCGACCGCACCACCGGCGCGCTCTACAACCACTTCGGCGGCAAGGACGGTTTGCTGCTCGCGCTCGTCGAACAGTGGCTCGCCGAGTCCGCGGCGCGCATCCTCGCAGGGGTCGAGGAGTCACCGCGCCTCGACGGCCGGCTGCGGGCGTTGTGGAGCGATTCGATGGTCTCGCGCCAGGCCGACGCGGAGCTGTGGTTGCTGCTGGAGTTCGAGTTGTGGCTGCACGGCGCCCGCAACGCCGAGTTCGCCGGCCGCCTCGCCGCGCGCTACGCCGACCGGCGCCGCAACCTCGCGGCGCCGCTACAGGCGTGGGCGAAGGACGAGGGTCTCGGCCCCCTGCTCCACCCCGAGCGCACGGCCGGATTCGTGATCGCGTTGCTGCTCGGAGCGGCGATGCAACAACGGCTCGACCCGAACGCGTTCGCGGCCGACGACGTCGTCGCTGGCTTGCGATCGTTGTTGGAAGGAGACACATGACGGCAACAACCGACGCGAAGAGGCTCACGCTCGACGACATCGACCTGCTCGAGGACACGTGGGCGAGGGCGGTGCCGCACGAACAGTTCGATCTTCTGCGCCGCGAGGCGCCGGTGTTCTGGCACGAGCATCCGAACGCTGAAGGCTTCTGGGCGGTCACGAAGCACGACGACGTCAAGGCGATCAGCCACGACGTGAGGACGTTCTCCACCGAGCTCGGCTCGGCGTTCATCCTCGATCAGGACGAGATGGCGATGGAGTTCCATCGCATGACACTCCTGCAGATGGACCCGCCCAAGCACAACCGGTACCGCCGTCTCGTGTCCGCCGGCTTCACCCCGCGGATGATCACGATGTTGATCGACAAGATCAACGCGCAAGCGCGACGGATCGTCGCCGCCGTCGAGGGGCGAGACGAGATCGAGTTCACCATGGACATCGCCGCCGAGCTGCCGATGCAGGCGATCTGCGAGATGATCGGCATCGCAGAGGGCGACCGCCATCGCGCCACCGCGCTCGCCAACCGCATGGTGGGCGCGCAGGACCCGGACTTCCAGACCTCGGAAGAAGACGGGCACCTCGCGGCCGCCGAGATGTACGCGATCTGCGACGAGCTCGCGGCAGATCGGCGTGCGGATCCCCGAGACGACATCATGTCGATCCTCGTCAGCGCAGAAGTCGACGGTGACCGCCTCACGGACACAGAGCTGAACCTCTTCTTCGTGTTGCTCGTCGTGGCGGGCAACGAGACGACGCGCAACCTGATCGCGCACGCGATGCTGGCGCTCATCGACAACGACGACGCCCGCCACCAGCTCGTCGAGGGCATCGACGACGAGGAGCTGTGGAGCTCGGCCGTCGAGGAGATGCTGCGGTGGGGCGCGTCGATCCACAACTTCCGCCGCACTGCCACGCACGACACCGAGGTGCGCGGCGTGCCGATCGAACAGGGTCAGAAGGTCGTGACGTACTACGCGTCGGCGAACCGCGACGAGGAGGTGTTCGCCGATCCGCACGTCTTCGACATCCATCGCACGCCCAACGATCACGTCACGTTCGGCGGCGGCGGCGTGCACTTCTGCCTCGGCGCGAACCTCGCCCGCCTCGAGATCAAGGCGATGCTGCGCGAATTCCTTCGGCGCTACCCGAACCCCGCGCTCGCCGGCGAACCACGCCGGCTCCGCTCCGACTTCATCAACGGCTTCAAGCACATCCCCATCGCGCTGGGCTGAAAGGGCGACACATGCAGACCGAACTGGCCAAGGAGCTCGGCATCGAGTTCCCGATCTTCGCCTTCACCCACTGCCGCGACGTCGTCGCGGCGGTGTCCAGAGCGGGAGGCTTCGGCGTGCTCGGCGCGGTTGGCTTCTCGCCCGAGCAGCTCGAGGTCGAGCTGGCGTGGATCGACGAACACGTGGGCGACAAGCCGTACGGCGTCGACATCGTGATCCCGGGCAAGTACGAGGGCATGGGCGAGCTCGATCCCGCCAAGCTCGAGGCCGATCTGCGGGCCATGATCCCCCAAGGCCACCGCGACTTCGTCGAGCAGATCCTCGACGAGCACGGCGTTCCGCCGATGCCCGAGAAGAACGAGACCCGCGAGCTCCTCGGATGGACGGCGGCCACCGCGACACCCCAGGTGGAGTGCGCGCTGCGTCACGACAAGGTGCGCCTCATCGCCAACGCGCTCGGCACGCCGCCGGCCGACATCATCGAGGAGATCCACCGCGACGGTTTGCTCGTCGCCGCGCTGTGCGGTGCGGCGAAGCAGGCGCGCTCGCACGTCGAGGCCGGCGTCGACATCGTGATCGCGCAGGGCACCGAAGGCGGCGGCCACACCGGCGACGTCGCATCGACGGTGCTGTGGCCGGAGGTGATCGACGCGGTCTCCCCGACGCCGGTGCTCGCCGCCGGCGGCATCGGCAACGGCCGGCAGATGGCGGCCGCGTTGGCCATGGGCGCGGAGGGGGTCTGGACCGGAAGCCTGTGGCTCACCGTCGAAGAGGCCGACATCCCGCCCGGGCAGATGGAGTCGTACCTCGCGGCCACCACACGCGACACGGTGCGCTCGCGGTCGTGGACGGGCAAGCCGTGCCGCATGCTGCGCAACGACTGGACGGACGCGTGGGAGCGTCCCGACACGCCGAGCCCCCTCGGCATGCCGTTGCAGTTCATGGTCACCGCGACCGCGGTGTCGCGCGGCCATCGATACCCCGAGCAGGCCAAGGCGGTGAACTTCAACCCCGCGGGCCAGGTGATCGGCCAGGCCACGAAGGTGCGCCCGGTGCGCGACGTGATCTATTCGATGGTCGAGGAGTGCATCGAGGCGACCGACCGGCTCACCAAGCTCATGTCCGGCTGAGACCCGCAACCATCGTGCATCGGCTCCCCCCAGCGGCCGAGCCGATGCACGACGGTCGCAGGGGTGAGCGGTTCAGCGGGACGGCAGGGCGGCGACGGCGCTGCCGGCGACCTTCACCTCGCCACCCTCGTTGGTGAGGGTGACATCGAGGTCGACGAGGTTCTCGCCGTCTTCCTTGCGCTTGCCGGTCACCGCGATCTTCGAGGTGAGCTTCTCGCCCGGCCAGGTCTGCTTCGTGAACCGCACCTTGAAGTTGCGCAGGTTGCCGATGCCGACGTAGTCGGTGATCGCGCGCCCGAGCAGCCCCATCGAGAACATGCCGTGCCCGAACACGCTCGGCAGGCCGGCCTCCTTGGCCTTCACCTCGTCGTGGTGCATCGGGTTGAAGTCACCCGATGCTCCCGCGTACATCACGAGATCCGTGCGGCTGAGCTCGTGGCTCACCACCGGCGCCTCGTCGCCCTCGTTCACATCGTCGAAGAACAGCTTCTCCTCAGCCACGGCGCTCATCGTGGCACAAACCTGACACCGCTGTCAGGGTCCCGCGACAGGGAACGCGTGCACGCCGCTCACCGGTGCGAGTCGCGAGCACTGGGCAGAATCAGATCCGCGAGCCGATCGTGGTGCCAGCCGGAGGTGCCGAGCAGGTGCTCCGACGCGTAGGCCCGCCGGATGTAGAGGTGCAGGTCGTGTTCCCACGTGTAGCCGATGCCACCGTGGATCTGGATACCGTCCTTGGCCGCCGTGGTCGCGGCGCGGCCCGCCGCGGCCTTCGCCACGTGCGCGGCGCGATGACGATCCGCGTCGTCGGCGTCGATCGCCATCGCCCCGTAGTACACCGCGCTGACGGCGCGCTCGACAGCGAGCGACATGTTGGCCAGTTTGTGTTGGATCGCTTGGAAGCTCCCGATCGGCACGTCGAACTGCACCCGCTGCTTCGCGTATTCGACCGAGGCCTGAAGGAGCCACCGCGCCGTACCGACGAGCTCGGCGGCCAACGCGACGTACGCGCGCTCGAGCCAGTCTTCGACGTCGCGGTGGTCGACGCGCCGTCGGGCCGAAACGCCGACCTCGAACAGGCGGCGGGAGGAGTCGACCGATCCGATCTGGCGGACATGCGCGGGCCGGGCAATCTCGACGCCGCTCGACGACACGAAGAGCACCGCGTCGACGACATCGGCTTCCAGCACGAACGACTTCGTAGTGTCGACGTTCGGCACCCAGAGACCGTCGCGTCCCGCCAGCGCGACCGACGCCGTGTCGTCGCCCACCGCGGCGGCAGAGAGCTGGCGGGCGAGCACGGTCGCCACGAACGGCCCCGGCGCCAGCACTGCGCCACACTCCTCGAGGAACAGGCACAGGTCGACCATCGGCCCGTCGCCGAGCACCCGCCAATCCTGCAGGTGCTCCCACAGCGGATCGGCTGCGCCCGGATCGTCCATGTGCGCGCGCACCAACGACGGCGGGCAGTGCTTGGACAGCAGGGCGCGCGCGGTGTCGCGCAGCAGCACCTGCTCGTCGGTCATCGTGAAGTCCATCGCTAGCTCCGCGGGAGTCCGAGGATGCGGGTGGCGATGATGTTGCGTTGGATCTCGCTCGAGCCGCCGGCGATCGTGTTCGCGAAGCTCACGAAGAACGAGTGCGCCCATCGCCCGTTCTCGTGGCCCCGCTCCGGGTCCGCGACGGCCCCGAAGGGCCCCTGGATCTGCATGCCGAGCTCGTAGAGCGACTTGCCGAGCTCGCTCGTGGCGAGCTTCAGATAGCTGTGCTCGGGCGCGGAGGTGCCCTGCGCGAACGAGGCGAAGCCCTTGTAACCGAGGGCCCGCAGCGATGCGACCTCCTCGTACGCCTCGGCGAGCCGGCGACGCACCCCGGCGTCACCGTCGACGCCGCACCGCGTCGCCAGCGAGCACAGGTCGTCTACCGCCTGTTGCGCCATCGCGACCGACTGCACCCACAGGCCGCCGCGCTCGTGCGCGAGCGATCCCATCGTGATGCGCCAGCCATCGTTCAGGCCCCCGACGAGATTGGCGGCCGGTACCTCGACGTCGGTGAAGAACACTTCGGCGAAGTCCTCGGCCCCGGTGAGATGGCGCAGCGGTCGCACGTCGATCCCCGGCGTGTCCATGTCGATGATCAACACGCTGATGCCCTTGTGCTTGGGCGCACGCGGATCGGTGCGCACGTAGCAAAAGCACTTCTCGGCCACCATCGAGTACGACGTCCACACCTTCTGGCCGTTGACGACGAACGGCCCGTCCGCGCCGTCCTGCTGCGCGCGGGTCGTGAGTGACGCGAGGTCGCTGCCGGCGTTCGGCTCACTCATGCCGATGCACCACACGAGGTCGCCGCGGATCGACGGTGGCGCGAGCTTCTTCTGGTCGTCGTTGCCGAACTCGAGCAGGCTCGGCGCCGCGATCGCGTAACCGGGGAAGTGCAGGCTGCGGGGAATGCGCCGGCGGGCCAGCTCCTCCATGTAGATGAGCGTCTGCAACGGAGAGGCGTTGCGCCCGCCGAGCTCGGGTGAGTAGCCGGGCACCATCCAGCCGTGGTCGAACAGCGTCGCCTGCCAGTCGCGGGCCCACCGCGGGATGTCGAACCCGCCCCCCTCGGTGAAATCGCGCCCGACCTTCGCCTCGTCCGGCGCGTACTGCTCGAGGAACGCGATCAGCTCGGCGCGGAACGCTTCGTCGTCCGCGCTCCACTCGAGCTTCACG
>DASZHU010000245.1:0-3803 GCA_035937605.1 Acidimicrobiales bacterium
CGTCGGCGTGAGCCGCGACCTCGCGCCACTTGGAGACGAGGTCGATGCGCCGTTCAGACAGCGTTGTGGCCACCACGTCGCGGTTGCGGCGCCACGAGCCCTCGGACACCTCGCGCCACGCCGCTTCGGGCGGCCATGCTCGTAACAGCGCGAGCAACCGTGCCGGGCCCATCCTCGGCAAGGTCGCGAGCGCGACGGCCCATGCCTCGGCCGGCAACGACGACGTCACGCGACCAGCACCTCCCTCGGGAACACGTCGGCTCGGAGGTTCAGCGCGAGCGCAATCTGCTCGGCGTCGACGCGCTCCATCCCCCGGAGGTCGGCGATCGTGCGGGCGACGGCACGCACGCGGTTCACACCCCGCCCGCTCAGCCGACCAGCGCGCAACGCGGACTCGAGCACGTTCGTGGCCGCATCGGTGAGGGGTACGTACTCGTCGAGCGCCTGGTCGCGGAGTTGCGCGTTCGCGTGGACGCCGCGTTCGGCCGTGCGCGACCGCACTTCGGCGATACGCGCCGCGACCACCGCGCTCGTCTCCTCGCGCGCACCCCGCAGCATCTCGAACGCGTCGGGCCGCGCGACCTCGACACGGAGATCGAAGCGGTCGACGAGCGGACCGGACAGGCGTCGGTGATACCGAGCCCGCGCCGCCGGACCACACCGACACGATCCCGCCGAGCCACCCTCGCCGCACGGGCACGGATTCATCGCGCCGACGAGGACGAACCGCGCGGGGAGCTCGACGCGCACGGCCGCACGCGCGACGCGCACGACGCCTTCCTCGAGTGGCTGCCGCAGCGCGTCGAGCACGGACGGACCGAACTCGCCGAGCTCGTCCATGAACAGGCACCCACCGTGCGCGAGGGAGATCTCGCCGGGACGTACGAAACCACTTCCGCCGCCGACGAGCGACACGCTCGACGCGCCGTGGTGCGGGGCTCGGAACGGAGGCCGGCGGATGAGCCCGTCGCCCGGAAGCGCGGCGCCGGCCACGGAGTGGATCCGCGTCGCCTGGAGTGCGAGCTCGTCGTCGAGGTCGGGAAGCAGACCGGGAAGGCGCCGAGCGAGCATCGTCTTTCCGGCGCCCGGCGGCCCGACCAGCAACAGGTGATGGCCGCCAGCCGCCGCGACCTCGAGCGCGAACCGGGCCAGCGGCTGGCCCCGGACGTCGGCGAGGTCGGGCGCCGGCGGTAGGGGCGGGTCAGGTGGCCGCGGCGGCGGATCGGGCCACGGCCCGAGCCCGAGCAGCGCGTTGACGAGCTCGCCGAGGCTGTCGGCGACGTACACGCGATGACTGTGGAGGAGGCCCGCTTCGCGATGCGCGCGGGGTGCGACCACCACCGCGCCACCGTCGATCGCGCCGACGAGCGAGAGCACGCCGGGCACTGGGCGGATCGTGCCGTCGAGCCCGAGCTCGCCGACGAACCCGACACCCTCGACTGCGGCTGAGGGGATGTCGCCCGACGCAACCAAGAGCCCGACCGCGATCGCGACATCGAGACACGAGCCCACCTTGCGGAGCGCGGACGGTGCGAGGTTGACGGTGACCCGTTTGTTCGGCCAGCCGACCCCTGAGCTGACAAACGCAGCCCGGACGCGTTCGCGTGCCTCACGGCACGCGGTGTCGGGCAGGCCGACGATGGTGAAGCTGGGGATGCCGACGGCGACGTGGACCTCGACCGTGACGGGGTGACCGTCGACGCCGAGGAGCGTGGCGGAACGAATGCTCGCAAGCACGAGGGCACCTCACAACGAACGCGGATGTGAGGGAGGCCGTTGGAGCGCCGGCCGACGAGCGCAGGGCAGAAGCTACACGCGCCCTATGACAGTCAGCGCCCCTGGAACCCGGGATCGCGCTTCTCGAGGAAGGCGAGCATCGCCTCGGCGGTGTCCTTCGACCCGAAGTTGACGTTCTGCGCGACACCCTCGGCATCGAGTGCGTGAGCGAGCGACATCTCGAACGAGTCGTTGAGCAGCCGCTTCGACATGCTCAACGCTAACGGCGGCCCGGCGGCGAGCCGCGTCGCCCAGTCGGCCACGAACGCATCGATCTCACCCGGCGGAACGACGCGATTCACGATGCCGATCTCCTGCGCCTCCTTCGCGCCGATGATGTCGGCGAGCAGTACGAGCTCTTTCGCCTTGTGCAAGCCGATGAGCCGCGGCAGCACCCACGAACCACCGAAGTCGACCGTCAGGCCGCGCGTGGCGAAGATCTCCGAGAAGCGCGCATCGTCGGTGGCCACGATGAGGTCGCACCCGAGCGCGAGATTGAGTCCCGCACCCGCCGCGACACCCGACACCTTCGCGATGACCGGCTGCGGAATGTCGTGCAGCGCGAGGCACACGTCACCCACGAGCCGCATGCGCGTGAGACCGTGCTGCTCGTCCGCGCCAACGCCACCGCTGATGTCCGCGCCGGAGCAGAACGCTCCACCCGCCCCGGTGATCACGACGACACGGTCCTCGTCGACGTTGGCCTTGATCGCACGGAACGTCGCGAGCAGCTCGCCCCACATCTGCGCGTTGACGGCGTTCTTGCGCTCGGGCCGGTTCAACGTGACCGTCACGACGCCGGCGTCGTCGCGATCGATGAGGAGGGTGTCCATCCGGCCGACGATACTGACGGCGTGGGGTTCAACCCGTTCCGCCAGCAGCAGCGGCGCACCGGTGACTATGTTCTCGTCGCCGCCGCGTTCGTCGTGATCCTGCTTCTGGTCACGTGGGCGCTGTTCGGCTGAGCTAGAACGCGCCTTCGATCACCTCGACGGAGGAGCCGAGCACAGAGACGACGTCGAAGCGGATCTCCCGCGGCCTGATCGGGGAGTCCTCGATCCACTTGGCCGCCAGCACGCGCAGCTTCTGGCGCTTCAGATGGTTGACGGCCTCGGCCGGAACGCCGAACGCATCCGACGAACGGGCCTTCACTTCGCAGAACACGATCGTTCGATTGCGGCGCACGACGAGATCGAGCTCGCCCTCACGACACCGCCAATTGCTGGACACGACCTCGTACCCGTTCGCCTCGTACCACGCGGCGGCCGCGTCTTCCCCGGCGATCCCCAGCGCCCGTCTCGCCATCGTCATGCGAGCTAGAGGATGTCCTTCTTCGGCAGCTCTTCGACGTTGACGTCCTTGAACGTGACCACGCGCACCGACGGCACGAATCGACTCGACCTGTACATGTCCCACACCCACGCATCTCTCATCTCGAGGTCGACATAGGTCCGCCCATCCTTGTCGTGCACGGACTGCTTCACCTCGTTGCAGAGGTAGAAGCGACGCTCGGTCTCGACGACGAACGAGAACATCGGCGCGACGTCCTTGTACTCCTTGTACAGCTGGAGCTCGAGGTCCGCCTCGTACTGCTCGAGATCCTCAGTGGACATGGCCCAACTGTAAACGCCGCGCTCAGAGGAATGACTCGGACCCGAGCGGCCACACCTTCGCGATGGCACGACCGATGACCGAAGACTCCGTGATCGGGCCGATGAATCGGCTGTCGCGGGAGTCGCCGCGGTTGTCCCCCATCACCCAGAGATCCCCTTTCGGCACGGTGGTGGGTCCGAACGGATCCGTCGTGCGGCCCGGTGGGAGGTACGGCTCGATCAGCAGACGCCCGTTGACGTACACATGCCCGCTGCGGCCCTCGATGGTCTCGCCGGCTAGCGCGATGACCCGTTTGATCAGGATCTCCTTCGTCGGCTTCATCAGCCCGACGCCCTCGAAGATGCCACGCGCGACGCGGATCGGCAGTGGGCTGTGGTCCACCGAATGATCCTCGGGTGAGGGGAACACGATGA
>DASZHU010000246.1:0-1728 GCA_035937605.1 Acidimicrobiales bacterium
GCGATCAGCGGCTGTCCTCGCTCCTGCAGGGTCACGAGCCCGTAGGCCACGGCGGTTCCCGGCTGGCTCGCGGTGAGCACGCCGCCGCGCGTCGTGGTCGGCAGCGCCCAGGTGTGCTCCCAACCGAGCAGCCGCGTCGCCATCACGCCGGTGCCGCGGGTGAGCGTGAGGATCTGACTGCGCAAACCGATGAGCGCGCGGGTCGGCGCGTGATAGGTCAGCCGCACACCGCCGCCGGCGTCGGTGCGCATCGCGGTCATCTTTGCGCCCCGGCTGCCGAGCGCATCCGTGATCGCGCCGACCACGTCCGCCGAGCAGTCGATCACGCAATCCTCGACGGGCTCCACGCGCTCGCCATCGACCTCCTTGGTGATGACCGCGGGTCGCGACACCTCGAACTCGTAGCCCTCGCGGCGCATCGTCTCGATGAGGATCGCGAGGTGCAGCTCGCCGCGTCCGCTCACGTCGAAGATGTCGGCGGTCGGCCCGTCCTCCACGCGCAACGCAACATTGGTGAGCAACTCGCGCTCGAGCCGCGCACGCAGCTGCCGTGAGGTGCTGCTCACCGTCGCCTCGCGCCCGGCGAGTGGAGACTGGTTGACCGAGAACTGCATCCGCAGCGTGGGCTCACCGATCTCGAGGCGCGGCAACGCCTCGGGGTGTTCGGCGTCGGCGATCGTGTCGCCGATGGCAACGGCCGCGAGCCCCGAGAGGTACACGATCTCGCCCGCCGACGCCGACTCCACCGAGAGGCGTTGGAGTGCCTAGACGGTGAGCACCGTCGCGACCCGCTCGACCTTCCCCGCGCCCGATGCCGTGCACGAGACGACGCTCTGTCCGGGGTGCACGGTTCCTCGCTGGATCCGCCCCAGGGCGAGCCGCCCGCTCCAGTTGTCGTGATCGAGGTTGCTCACCAGCATCTGCAGCGGGCCGTCGGGGTCGGCAAGGGGTGGTGGCACGTGCTCGAGGATCGCGTCGAGCAGCGGCTCGAGGGTCACGCCGGCACGGGTGAGGTCGGCGGTCGCCGTGCCCTCGCGCGCGTCCGTGTAGAGAATCGGCGCGTCGAGCTGCCACGACTCCTTGGCGAGCTCGAGCAACAGGTCGTGGGTTGCCTCAACCGTCTCCGCGGGCCGCGCGTTGGTGCGGTCGATCTTGTTGACGACGATGATCGGCTGCAGACTGAGTTCGAGCGCCTGGCGAAGCACGACCCGCGTTTGCGGCATCGGCCCCTCGGCGGCGTCGACCAGGAGCAGGCACCCGTCCGCCATTCCGAGGACTCGCTCGACCTCGCCCCCGAAGTCCGCATGGCCCGGGGTGTCGATGATGTTGAGCTTCACCCCGTTGTAGCGGACCGACGTGGTCTTGGCGAGGATCGTGATCCCCTTCTCGCGCTCGAGGTCGTTCGAATCCATGATCAGCTCGCCGACCTGCTCGTGGGCGGCGAACACGCGCGATTGCTTCAGCAGCGCATCGACCAGCGTCGTCTTGCCGTGGTCGACGTGCGCGATGATCGCGACGTTGCGGATATCTGCCCGGCGTTTTTCGCCTGGCACTAGCGGGGGTGGCACCTCTCGATTCTGACCGCACGACGTTCATCGGCCGCCCGTGACCCATTGCAAGAACTGCTGAATGTGAGCCACGACGGCGCCCTCGAGGTCCTGAAGCACCGAATACTCGCCTTTGGCCGTCGCCGCCGTGTTCGCGTTCAACTGCTTGAACAGCCCCGAG
>DASZHU010000247.1:0-2732 GCA_035937605.1 Acidimicrobiales bacterium
CTCGTGGCCATCGGGCCCGACGCCAGTGCCTTTCTCGACTACTGGTCGGGTCATCTGCACCTCGACTGCGTGTTCGAACCCCAGCACAACGCGTGGGGCGACCAACGGTGGCTCGACCCCGTCCCGGTCATGTTCCCGACAGACATCGTGCACGACGTGGGCGTTCAGGTCGCGGACTGGAACCTGCACGCCCGCGATCTCACAGCTGATCACCAGGTCGACGGTCGCGCGCTGCGAACGTTCCACTTCCGCGGGTTCGACCCCGCCCGTCCCTACCTGCTCGACGCCGAGATGGGAGCGAACCCTCGCATCCTGCTGAGTGAGCACCCCGCCCTCGCAGCGCTGGTGGCCGAACGCGCCGCCGCACTGCAGCTCGCGGGTGTGAACGAGTCACAAACGTCCGAGTACGGGTGGAGCCGTCTCGACGACGGCGCCGCCATCGACGATCGCATGCGGCGCGTGTATCGCATGGCCCTCAAACGAGGCGAGCGCCCGCCGCCGGGGTTCGGGCCGGGAACCACGGACGCGCTCTACGAGTGGCTCGCCGCCACGGACACGTACTCGGACGCGACGCGTCCGTCGCGCTACCTCATGCAGGTCTGGTTCGAGCGCGTCGATCTGCACGCGGCGTTCCCGGATCCCACCGGTGAGCACACCGAGGCGTTCCTTCGTTGGGCTCGCGAATACGGCGAGCACGAAGCCGCGATCCCCCGCCCGCTCGTTCCTCCCGCGCCGCCGGTCACCCCGCCGGCGGCCGAGATCCGCCACGACGGTGTGAACCTCGCGGGCTACGTGCGCGCGGTGCTCGGTCTCGGTGAGGCCGCACGGCTGCTGCTGCTCGGGCTCGACGCGGCGTCGATCCCACACGCCATCTTGTCGGCGTCGGGCACGCAGAACGAGCAGTCGATCGACGTCGAAGTGATCGCGGCGAGCAGAGCTCCGTTCGACATCACCGTCGCCTGCATCACGGCGGATCAGCTGCCGGTGTTCGCTCGTGAGGTCGGGCCCGCGCTGTTGGACGGTCGCCATCTCGCCGGGTTCTGGTTCTGGGAGAACCAACAGATCACCGACGCCATGCGGGAGGGCCTCGAGCTGGTCGACGAGATCTGGGTCGCGAGCGAGTTCTGCGCCGACGTGTTCCGTGCGTACACCGACAAGCCGGTCGTGCTGATCCCGTTGCCGGTCGTGGCGCCGAGCTCTGGTCCGACCCCGGCCGAGCTCGGCCTGCCGAGCGATCGATTCGTGTTCCTCAACAGCTTCGACTACCTCAGCACCTTCGATCGCAAGAACCCGTTGGGTGTGGTGCAGGCGTTCGTCGCGGCCTTCGGGCCCGACGATGGCCCAGTGCTCGTGATGAAGAGCATCAACGGCGACAAGCGCGTGCCGCAGCGCGAGGAGCTGCACCTCGCGGCGCGTGAGCATCCGCACGTCATGTTGATCGACGGGTACGTGACGCCGCACGAGCAGAACGGCTATCTCCTCGCCGCCGACTGCTTCGTGTCGCTGCACCGCGCCGAGGGCTTCGGCCTCGGACTCGCGCAGTGCATGGCCCTCGGCAAGCCCGCGATCGCCACCGCGTACTCGGGCAACCTCACGTTCATGAGCGAGGCGAACAGCTGGCTGGTGCCGTACACGATGACGACGGTCGGGCCCGATGCGCTGCCCTATCCGGCGGGCGCGCCTTGGGCCGAACCCGATCTCGACGCGGCATCAGAGGCGATGCGCGAGGTGGTGGCCCATGCCGACGACCGTACGACGCGCGGCGAGCGCGCCCGACTCGATCTCGCGGAGGGCAACACCGCGTCGGTCAGTGGTACGGCGATGCGGGCGCGCATGGAGCAGATCCGGGCGGCGCGGGCTCCCGATCCCGAGCCCGGGCCGGACCCGGCCCCGGCCCGCGGCCCCCGCAACCGCTTCCGCCGCCGCTGACCGGCGACGGTCGTGCATCGGCACCCCCAGCCGCCGAGCCGATGCACGACGGTTGCCCAGGACGGGGGGGTCAGCCGGTGACGCGGGCGACGGGTTGGTCGAACACGGCGCCGTCCCACGTGCCGCCGAGGGTGACCACGCCATCGTGTTCGTGCGGGCGGCCGGGGTCGACGTCGAACTTGAGGATGCGGGTGCGGAGGTCGAAGCCCCGTGAACGCGTGAGGTCGAAGAGCGACGCCCCGATCTCGTAGGAGCCGGGGAGCAGCGGCAGGCGGTCGATGCGGAAGTCGACGAACCCCTCGCCGCTGATCACGTCGGGCTGGAGCTGGTTGTCGCGCGTCGTCGGCCCGGTCACGAGCACGCCATCGGCGCGGTCGATCGCGACCCCGAACACCGGCCGGTGCACGGGTTCCGCGGCGCGGTAGTGGATGCGGAAGATGACCGTGTCGCCCGTGCGCAGCCGCGCCACGGCCCGCTCGTTGCCGTCGAGCACCTCGATCGACTGGATTCGACCGTCGCTCGCGCCCTTGGCCCGCAACGGTGCGCCCTCGAGACCCTGCGCGTCGTGCACGGTGTCGAGGTAGCCCTCGATGACGTCCTTCGGCTCGCCGACCGCGATGAGCTTGCCGTGCTCGAGCAGCGCCACGTTGTCGCACAGCTCGCGGACCATGCCCAGCGCGTGCGAGACGATGACGATGGTCTTGCCCCGGTCCTTCAGGTCCGCGAACTTCTCGCTGCACTTGCGCTGGAACTGCTCGTCGCCCACGGCGAGCACCTCGTCGACGAGCAGGATGTCGGGGTCG
>DASZHU010000248.1:0-3093 GCA_035937605.1 Acidimicrobiales bacterium
CCACACTGCCGCGCCCGGCGGTCACGTCGAGATCGGCCAGCTCGAGCACGACTTCAACACCGACCACGGGTTGCACGGTCTCGACGGCCTGCACGACTCGGTGCACCATTCGATCGGGCTCGGGTTCGAGGGTGATCAGCACCACACGCTGAACGAGTCGTTGCACCACGACGGGCCACACGATCCCGCCCACGACACGCACCACGACCTCGGCGACCTCTTCCACCACGGCTGAGCGCCGCGCGCGGCGGGCTCACGCGCGGCGGCTCAGTAGCGGAGCTCGGCGATTAGCGCGAAGTGGTCGCTCGGCAGGACGCCGTCGACCGGATCCTTGCCCGCGACGCTGGCCTTGAGGATCTGACCGAGACCGTCTTCCTTGGGCCAACCTGCGAACACGTAGTCGATCCTCCGATTCGGTTCGAACGCCTGCGCCGCGAACGGGTTGGAGTTCGACCACGTCATCCCGTCGAACGAGCCCGCCCTTTCTCCGGCCGCCTCCCACGCATCGTGGAACACGAGCTTGGGCACAGGCACCGTCGTGCGGCCCGTGAGCATCCAGATCTCGTAGGCATCGGGCGGCGCGTTGAAATCGCCGCACAAGACCGGTGGGTACGTGCGCTCCGGACCCTCGTCGATGAACCGTGCAAGTGTGCGGACCTGCTCTTGACGTACGTGGCTCTGGTCGAAACGCCAGTTCAAGTGGGTGGAGAAGAACTGGAACTGTCCGCGCGGGCCGGTGATGTCGGTGCGCAACGCAAGGCGGTATTCCTCGAAGCCGGGCGGCGCCGGTAGCGGCATCGTCTCGTGGAACTCGATGGGCCAACGCGACAGGATCGCGTTGCCGAGCTGCACACCCTCGATGTCGATCCGGCTCGCGTACACGTGCTCGTAGCCCAGCGCCTCGGCGAGCTCGGCCGCTTGGTTGCGCTCGCCGTCGTCCCACACCTCCTGCAGCGCGATCGCGTCGGCGTCCGCCGACTGCAGGGCGGCTGCGATCGCGGGGAGCCTTCGCTCCCACGGCCCGAACCGCCACCACAAGTTCCACGTCATGACCCGCAGCCGGGTTTCGATCACTGGCATCCGCCCTCCCAGTCCGGCTTATAGCATGGTCTGTTCCCCGGACAAGGACCGCGGACGGTTGGCCCTCCATCCCGATCTCGAAGCTGAGCAGGCGTACGTCGACTACGCGTACGAATGCCTCGAGGCCGCTCGTCGTCGCGCTGCGAGCCTCGGTTCGATGGTCGAGGTCGGCCGCGGTGGCACCGAGCAGGCACGGTTCGAGCGGGACGTGATCTGGGACACGATCGTGGGCCGCCTACGCGATCTCGAGCTGGGCGATGCATCGCTCGTATTCGGCCGTATCGACACCACCGCGGCCGAAGGCCCCGCGGCAGACGGGGGCGACACCTACTACATCGGCCGCCTCGCGGTCGCCGACGAGGGCCAGGAGCCCGTCGTCGTGGACTGGCGAGCGCCGGTGGCCGAGCCGTTCTACCGGGCCACGGGCCGGGCCCCGATGGGTCTCGACCGGCGGCGGCACTTCGCAGCCCGGGGGCGCCAGCTGCTCGGGATCGAGGACGAGTACTTCGGCGCCGCGGCCACTCGTCGCGGGGCCGCGCCCGACGGCATCCCGCTGGACGACGCTCCTGTCGAGGTGAGCGGCCAGCAGTCGCTGCTCGCCTCGCTCGAGAGCGCCCGCACCGGCCGGCTGACCGACATCGTCGCCACGATCCAGGGCGAGCAGGACGAGATCATCCGCGGCGAGCTGCCTGGTGTGCTCGTCGTCCAGGGCGGCCCGGGCACGGGCAAGACCGTCGTGGCGCTGCACCGCGCCGCGTACCTGCTCTACACGCACCGGTTCCCGCTCGAGGGGCAGGGCGTGCTCGTCGTCGGGCCGAACCGTCTCTTCCTCGGCTACATCGAGCAGGTGCTGCCGTCGCTGGGCGAGGCCGGCGTCGAGCTGGTCGTGCTCGCCGACCTGCTGGCCGACACCGTCGGCATCCGGGACACCGACACGCCGACCACCGCACGTGTGAAGGGCGATCTGCGCATGGCCAAGGTGCTCGCGAACGCGGTTCGCGATCGCCGCCGCCCGTTGCGCGACGAGCTCCGCGTGGGCCTCGGCGTCGAGACGCTCGCGGTCACCGTCGAGCAGAGCGCGGCGATCGTGAGCGACGCGCGGCGGCGCGCGCGCACGCACAATGCCGGTCGCCGCTTCGTCGAGCAGGGTCTGTTCGAGGCGCTGGCGGTCTCCAGCAGATTCGGCGCCGGCGCCGGCGACGTCCGCGATCGGCTCCGGCACACCGGCCCGGTGCGCGAGGCGCTCGACTGGATGTGGCCTGTCCTCACGCCCGCGCAGCTGCTGCACGACCTGTTCGGCTCGCGAGCGTTGCTGCGCTCGGCCGCGGGTGCACGGCTCGACGACATGGAGATCAACGCGCTGTACCGGGTCCGATCGAGCACGATCGACGAGGTCGCGTTCACGTCGGACGATGTCCCGTTGCTCGACGAGGCCCGCGCCCTGCTTGGTGCGCGCCCGCGCCGCAAGGGGCGTCCTGCCGAGGACGACGAGGTCCGGACGTATGGCCACATCGTGGTCGACGAGGCGCAGGACCTGTCGCCGATGCAGTTGCGGATGCTGGCGCGGCGGTCGCTGGGCGGATCGATGACGGTGGTCGGCGACATCGCGCAGGCCACCGGTGCGTGGGCGCACGCGAGCTGGGACGAGATCCTCGCGTTGTTGCCCGACCGGCGCCCACCTCGTCGGGCGGCGCTCACGATCGGTTACCGCATTCCTGGCCCGAACATGGAGCTCGCGTCGCGCGTCCTACGCGTTGCCATGCCTGATCTCGCGCCGCCGCGGTCGATCCGCCCGGCCGGGACGATGCCGCGTCTGGTGCACGCCGAGTCGCCCGCCGCGCTCGGTGAGGCCGTCGCGGCCGCGGCCCTCGTCGAGTTGGAGGAGGTCGGCACCGGCAACGTGGGCGTCATCGTGCCCACGTCGCTCGTCGCGACGATCACCTCGGGTCTGGCCGACGCGGGCGTGCCGTTCGGTCTCGCGACGCGCAATGGGCTCGACGAGCGCATCACGGT
>DASZHU010000249.1:0-8179 GCA_035937605.1 Acidimicrobiales bacterium
GTGCGCCGACGTCTGCTTTGAGCGGATCATGTGCTCGGCGGTGCGCTTGCGGATGTTGGAGAACGGCACGGGCGTGTCGCGCTCACCAGACCGAATGATCGGCTCGGGTTTCGCGCGGGGACGTGTGGAGGCCGGCGCGGACGCGCGCGCCGCGGGCGGGGCCGGCGCCGCAGTCCGCGGTGAGGACTCCACGAGCGCGAGCACGTCGTTGCGCGTGATCCGCCCGCCGGCCCCCGTGCCCGTGATCTGCGCGGGGTCGAGGCCGTGCTCGGAGATGAGGCGGCGAACGACCGGCGAGAGCAGCTTGCCGTTGCCCTCGGACTTCGCCGGCGTCGCGACCGCCGGCGGCGCAGGCTCGGGCGCGCGCACGGCCGCCGGCTTCGACTCGGCCTCGGGTGCGGGCGTCGCCTCGACCTCGGCCGGCGGCTCGGGCGCCGCCTGCTCCTGCGACGGCTCAACCTTCGCGGGTGCGTCGCCCGGCGGCGCGTCGGAGATCACCGCGAGGACCGCGCCCACGTCGACGGTCTCGCCCTCGGAAACGCGGATCTCCGACACGAAACCCGACGACGGCGACGGCACCTCGGAGTCGACCTTGTCGGTCGACACCTCGAACAGCACCTCGTCTTCCTTGATCTCGTCGCCGACCTGCTTGAACCACTTCGTGATCGTGCCCTCCGTGACCGTCTCGCCGAGTTGCGGCATCGTCACGTCAGCCATGGAGGCTCCTCCCCGTCAGCGCCATCACCGATTCGCCGAAGAGTTCGCTCATCGTCGGGTGCGGCTGGATGAAGTGCGCAACGTCGTCGACGGTCGCCTCCCAGTTCACGGCCAGGTAACCCTGCCCGAGTTGCTCGGTCACCCACGGCCCGACCATGTGCACGCCGAGAATGCGACCTCCGGTGCCCGTGACGGGATCCTTCTCCGCGATGATCTTCACGAGGCCATCGGGCTCGCCCACGATCAGCGCGCGACCGTTGCCCATGTAGCGGTGCTTCGAGGTGACGATGTCGAACCCGGCTTCCTTCGCCGACTCCTCGGAGTGGCCGGCGAACGCGACTTCGGGGTGGCAGTAGATGCACCACGGCACCTTGCCGTAGTCGACCGGAACAGGATCCTCGCCGAGGATGTCCTGGATCGCGACGATGCCTTCGGCAAAGCCGACGTGGGCGAGTTGCGGCGTGGCGATGAGGTCGCCGATTGCCCATACACCGTCCTCCGCGGTGCGGCAGCGCTCGTCGACCTCGACGAAGCCACGGTCGCTCACGACCACTGCAGCACCCGCGTCGTCGAGTCCGAGCGATTCCGCGTACGGGCGGCGGCCCACGGACATGACGACGAGGTCGACCTCGATCGACTCGCCGTCACCGAACTGCACCGTGGTGCCACCACCCTTCTTGTTCGGCGTGTGCCCTGTAACCGCAACGCCGGTGCGCACGTCGATGCCGCGTTGCTTGAACGCCTTGAGCACGACCTGCGTGACGTCCTTGTCGAGGCCGGGGAGGATCTTCGGTAACGCCTCGAGCACGGTCACCTTCGTGCCGAGGTCGCTCATCATCGACGCGAATTCGCAGCCGATCGCACCGCCGCCGATGACGACGGCCGATCCGGGGAGCTTGTCGATGGACAGCAGTTCGTCGCTGGTGACGACGAGCGTGCCGTCGACGTCGAAGCCAGGGAGCGTTCTCGGCAACGAGCCGGACGCGAGGATGATCGCGTCGGCGGTGAGCTCGACGTCGCCACTCTCGCCGCCCGTGACCTTCACGGTCTTGCCCGGATGCAGCGTGCCGGTGCCCAGATGAGTCGTGACCTTGCGGCCCTTCAACAGCCCCTGAAGACCCTTCCAGAGGCCGTCGACCACCTTCTGCTTGCGCGCCATCGTGACCGAGAAGTCGAGGGTCGGTTGGTCGGTGAGGATCCCGAACTCCTTCGCGTTCGCCACGTGGCGGAAGGTCGCCGCCGTCTCGAGCAGCTCCTTCGCCGGGATGCAACCCACGTGCAAGCAGGTGCCCCCGACCTTCTTGTTCTCGATCAGCGCGATGTCGAGACCGGCCGACGCGCCGTACAGCGCGGCGGCGTAGCCGCCCGGACCGCCACCGATGATGGCGACGTCATGGTGTGCAATGGCCACGTCGAGCGAGCCTATCGGTCGACCTCGACGAGTAACGTCAGGCGTCCGCCGTGAGTACTCGTCGCCTGATCATCGCCGCCCTGTTGTGCGGACTCGCCATCCTCGTGGCGTTCACCGCGCAGGTGCTCACGGCCAAGTGAGGAACGCGTTGGGCGCGGTGCAGTCCGCGCTCGTCCTCGGCGGCGGCTCCGAGATCGCGCAGGCGACCATGCGATCACTCGTCGCCGCGGGCTGTCACACGGTGGTGCTCGCGGCCCGCCGACCCGACGCACTCGAGCAGGAGGTGCGGACGCTCGAAGCGCTCGGCGCCACCGACGTGCGCACGATTGCGTTCGACGCGTCCGACCCCTCGAGCCATGCCGCGACCATCGAGAAGTGCTTCGTCGGGGGCGACATCGACCTGGTGCTGATCGCCTTCGGTGTGCTCGGGCACGGCGCCGGCCTCGACACCGCCGCCGACGTCGCCGCCGACGCGGTCACCACCAACTACGTCGGCGCGGTGTCGTCGGGACTCGCCGCCGCGCAGCGGCTCAGGGCGCAGGGCCACGGCACGATCGTCGTGCTGTCGTCGGTCGCGGGCGAGCGCGCGAGGCGATCGAACTTCGTGTACGGATCGTCGAAGGCCGGGCTCGATGCGTTCGCGCAAGGGCTCGGCGACGCTCTCGTCGGATCGGGCGTACGCGTGGTCGTCGTTCGGCCTGGATTCGTCAACTCGAAGATGACGGCCGGCCTCGACCCGGCGCCGTTCGCCACGACCCCGGACGTCGTGGCCGACGCGATCCTCGACGCGCTGGCATCGGGAAGAGAGATCGTCTGGGTGCCGTCGGTGTTGCGGTGGATCGCAATGGCCTTTCATCACCTGCCCCGAACGATGTGGCGCCGCGTGAGCGCCAACCGCTGAACCACCTCACGTAGGCTGAGAAGATGGTTCGCGAGGAGGTCGAGCTCCGCCCGCTCGACGCGCCCGGACCGCGACCGTCGACCATCGCGGGTCTCGTGCGCACCGCTCGCCCGAAGCAGTGGGCGAAGAACGTGCTCGTGTTCGCGGCACCCGGCGCGGCGGGCGTTCTGGGACACGAGAAGCCACTCGTGCGCACGCTCGTCGCGTTCGTGTGCTTCTGTCTCGCCGCCAGCGGCACGTACTTCCTGAACGACGTCGCCGACGTCGACAGCGACCGCCTCCACCCGACCAAGCGCAACCGGCCCCTCGCGGCCGGGATCGTGTCCGTGTCGCTCGGCCGGGCGGTCGGCGTCGTGCTCGTGCTGGTCAGCATCGCCCTCGGGTTCACGGCTCGGTGGGAGTTGGCGGTGACCGTCGCAGGGTACGTCGCCCTGACGACCGTGTACTCCGCCTATCTCAAGCACGTCGCGGTGGTCGACATCGTCGCGGTCGCGGCCGGGTTCGTGCTGCGAACCGTTGCGGGCGCGACCGCGACGGGCGTACCGATCTCCGACTGGTTCTTCATCGTCGCGTCGTTCGGCTCGCTGTTCATGGTCGCCGGCAAGCGCCATGCCGAGCGCCTCGAGGTGGGCGACGACGCGCAGGCCGTGCGCTCGACGCTCGGCGACTACTCCGACAGCTTCCTCGCCTACCTGCGCGCGGTGTCGTCCGGCACGGTGTTCGTGGCGTACTGCCTCTGGGCGTTCGAGAAGGCCGATGCCGCGCACGCCAGCGTGCCGTACTACCAACTCTCGATCCTGCCGTTCGTGCTCGGCGTGCTCCGGTACGCCCTGCTCGTCGACCAAGGAAAAGGCGCCGCGCCCGAGGATGTCGTGCTGGGCGACCGGCCGTTGCAGCTCATCGGCGTGCTGTGGGCGATCGTGTTCGGCCTCGGCATCTACGTTTCCTGACGTGCGCGTCGTGATCACCGGCGTGGCCGGGTTCATCGGATCGTCGCTGTGCGACGCAGTGCTCGAGCGCGGCGACCACGTACTCGGCGTCGACTGTTTCACGCCGTATTACGGGCGGCACGACAAGGAAGCCAATCTCGCCGGCGCGCACGCGGCAGATCGATTCGAGCTCGTGGAAGCCGATCTGCGCACCGGCGACCTCGACGCGCTGCTGGACGGCGTCGATGTCGTGTTCCACCAGGCGGCCCAGGCCGGCGTTCGGCTGTCGTGGTCAGATGGGTTCGCGGACTACGCGGGGCACAACGTGCTCGGCACCCAGCGGCTGCTGGAGGCGACCAAGCACGCCGGCACGCCGAAGGTCGTGTACGCGTCGAGCTCATCGGTGTACGGCAACGCGGCGGCGTACCCCACCAACGAGACGGACCTGCCCAGGCCGCACAGTCCGTACGGCGTCACGAAGCTCGCCGCCGAACACCTCTGCAACCTGTACGCCGCCAACTGGGGAGTTCCGACGGTGTCGCTGCGCTACTTCACCGTGTACGGCCCGCGACAACGTCCCGACATGGCCTTCCACCGTCTCATCGAGGCCGCGCTCACCGGCGCGTCGTTCCCGCTGTACGGCGACGGCTCGGCGATCCGCGACTTCACGTTCGTCGGCGACGCGGTGAACGCGAACCTGGCGGCCGCTGCCGCGGACTGCGAACCGGGCACCGTGGTGAACATCGCGGGCGGCTCGTCGATCGCGATGCGCGACCTCCTCGAGCTCGCGACCGACGTGGTCGGCCAAGCACCGGTGATCGAACGGCTCGCGAACCAGCCGGGCGACGTGGCGCGCACGGGAGGCACGATCGACCGCGCGAAGCAGCTTCTCGGTTGGGAGCCATCGACCGACATCCGGCGCGGCCTCGAAGCGCAGACCGCGTGGCACCGAGCCCGTCGCTCGTGAACGATCGCATCTTGCTCAGCGGGTGGGGCCGCACGATGCCCTCCGCCGCGGAGGTGCGCACACCGGGTAGCCGCGCCGAACTGGCGAAGAGCATTCTCGACATCGGTTCGCGCGGGGTGATCGCGCGGGGCCTCGGCCGCTCCTACGGTGACGCCTCCCAGAACGCGGGGGGCGTCGTGGTCGATGCAACCAGTGCCGCCGACACCGAGTTCCCTCCAATCGGCGCCGACGGCGTCGTCACGGTCACCGCAGGCACCAGCCTCGAAGCGATGATGCAGCAGTACGTTCCGCAGGGCTTCTTCCTCCCGGTGAGCCCCGGCACCCGTTTCGTGACGGTCGGCGGCGCGATCGCGTCCGACGTGCACGGGAAGAACCACCACACCGATGGTTCGTTCATGGATCACGTCCGCTCGTTGCGGCTGGCCGTCCCCGATGGATCGACCGTCGAGGTCACGCCCGGCGACGATCTGTTCTGGGCCACCGCCGGGGGCATGGGCCTCACGGGGGTGGTCGTCGACGCCACGATCGCGTTGCGCTCGATCGAGTCGAGCGCAATCGCCGTCGACACCGACCGCACACCGGACCTCGAGTCCGCGCTTGCGTTGATGAGCGAAGAGGACGACCACTACCACTACTCGGCAGCGTGGATCGACCTCATGGCCACCGGGCGGCAGATGGGTCGGTGCGTGCTGTACCGCGGTGAGTTCGCGGCACGCGACGCGCTACCGCGGACGCGCCAGCGCGACCCGCTCGCGTTCTCGACGCACACGATCGCGGTTGCGCCTTCCACGCCAACCGGTCTCCTCAATCGAGCGTCGCTGCGCGCGTTCAACGAGGGATACTTCAGGGTGGCACCGCGACGGCGGCGCGGCGAGCTGCAATCGATCACGCGGTTCTTCCATCCACTCGACATCATCGACCGCTGGAACCGCCTCTACGGCCCGAGCGGGTTCATCCAGTGGCAGCCCGTCGTGCCGTTCGGCGCAGAGTCCACGCTGCACCACATCGTGGAGGCGCTGAGCACCTCGGGAACGCCGTCATTTCTGTCGGTGCTGAAGCGGTTCGGGCCCGGCAACCGTGGGCACCTGTCGTTCCCGATGCGGGGCTGGACGCTCAGCCTCGACCTTCCCGTCGCCCACGGGCCGGCGCTGGGACAACTGCTCGACGAGCTCGACCGCCGCGTCGCCGACGTCGGTGGACGCGTGTACTTCGCGAAGGACAGCCGCATGCGACCCGAGCTGGTGCCGGTGATGTACCCGCGGCTCGAGGAGTGGCGCGCGGTGTGCGCCGCCGCCGATCCGCACGGCGTGCTCCAGAGCGACCTCGCCCGCCGCCTCCACCTCCGCTGACCCGGCTACGCGGCGCGGGCGCGGAGGCTGGCGCTCAGCTGGTCCACCAGCGACGACGCCGTGATGCGATGGTCGAGCGACACGCCCACACCCAGGTTCGGCACGAGCACGAAGCGACCGGTCACCACGCCGTTCACGCGAAGCGGCAGCGCGGCGCCGCCCCGCGGCAGCTCGAAGCCGTCTTTGGTGTAGTAGCTCACGTCGTGACCGGCCACACCACCGCCCGGCTCGAGCGTCGGGAGCTCGGTGCGGAACGGCGGATGTTCGAACCGGCACTCGCGCAAGCGCAGCGTCTCGGTCAGCTCGGCGACCACGGCCGAGATCAAGTCGTCGGTCGACTCACCCGCAGCGGCCAGTCGCGCGATCCGTTGTACGCGCTTCAGCTCGATGCGATGGCCCGTCACCGCCGCTCGGATGTGCTCGGCTCGCAACGCGATCTCGCCGACCGCGAGGCCGACGAACAGGAACAACACCGTGGTCTCGATGTCCGCCGCATCGCTGATCTTGAGCGAGTTGTACGGCCGCGTGTGGAAGAAGTCGAGCGCCGCGGCAGCAGTCAAGGCCGAGCCGGCGCCGGCAAGCCGGCCTCCGGTCACCGCGCCGAGCAACACGAACAGCACGAGGATCAGCGCGACGTTGACGATCGCGAAGTGGTCGCGCACCGATACAAGCGCGGCAGCCGCGAGGATCGACCCGATGCCACCGACCGCCACACCCAATGCAGTCCGGCCGTCTGATCCCACGGAGGTGTTGTACGACCGGGACACTGCCTCGGACGGGCTCTTTGCTGCTTCCTTATGCACCGCGCCCGGTTCTTTGCGCGATCTTCACGGGATGAATCGATAACCCATGCCGGGCTCGGTGATGAAGTGCTGCGGCCGCGACGGCTGCGGTTCGAGCTTGCGTCGCAACGCCGCGAGATAGACGCGCAAGTACTCGGTCTCCTTCTCGTACTGAGGCCCCCACACCTCCTTGAGCAACTGGCGCTGCGACACGAGCTTCCCCTGATTGCGCACGAGGAGCTCGAGCACGTTCCACTCCGTCGGCGTGAGCCTGATCGGTTCGCCGTCGATCGTCACCTGCTTCGCCGCCAGGTCGACCCGGAAATGCGCCGTCTCCACGACCGGTTCCTCGGCCTCGGCGACCGGCCGGCGGCGCAGTGCCGCTCGGATGCGCGCCAACAACTCCGACATGCTGAACGGCTTCGTCACGTAGTCGTCCGCGCCACCGTCGAGCGCGGCCACCTTCGACTCGTCGTGGTGTCGCGCCGACAGCACGATCACGGGAACCGACGTCCATGCCCGCAGCCCTTCCAGCACCTCGAGACCGTCCATGTCGGGCAACCCGAGGTCGAGCACGATGATGTCGGGCGTCGTCGTGGCCACCTTCGCCAACCCGGCCGCACCCGTGGCCGCGGCATCCACGTCGTAGCCCATCGCCCGCAGGCTCACGCCCAGCGCGCGCACGAACGGCGCCTCGTCGTCGATGAGCAGAAGGCGGGTCATTCGGCCACGACCGGGAGCGTGACCACCATCGTGCAGCCGCCGCCCGGAGTGTCCTCGATGTCGAGCTCGCCGCCGACCGCGTTCACGAATCCCTTGGCGACGGCGAGGCCGAGACCGACGCCCGCCCCGTTCGGCCGATCACCGAGCCGCTGGAAGGGACGAAAGACGCGATCGCGCTCGGCGGCCGGAATGCCTGGTCCGGTGTCGACGACGCGGAGATGCACCTCGTCGCGCACCGCGCCGGCCTCCACGCGCACTCGGTCTCCCGGAGGCGCGAACGACAGCGCGTTGTCGACGAGGTTCGCCACCGCTCGCTCGAGCAGCGTGGGATCGACATGGACGCGCGGCAACGTCTCGGGCACGTCCACGTCGAGGCGATCCGGCGCGGCGTGCAGGCCGG
>DASZHU010000250.1:0-7676 GCA_035937605.1 Acidimicrobiales bacterium
CCGAGACGATGAAGACCGCGGTGGCCTACTTGGAGCCTCACATGGAGAAGGTCGAGGGCGGCAACACCAAGGGTCGCATCGTGCTCGCCACCGTGAAGGGCGACGTGCACGACATCGGCAAGAACCTCGTCGACATCATCCTCACGAACAACGGCTACGAGGTGCACAACCTCGGCATCAAGATCGCCATCAACGAGATGATCGCCAAGGCCGCCGAGGTGGAGGCCGACGCCATCGGCATGAGCGGCCTGCTGGTCAAGTCGACGCTGATCATGCGCGACAACCTGGAGGAGCTGAACGCCCGCGGCCTCGCCGAGATCCCGGTGTTGCTGGGTGGCGCCGCACTCACGCGCTCGTACGTCGAGCGCGATCTGCGCGAGGTGTACGGCGGGCGCCTGTTCTACGGCAAGGACGCATTCGAAGGACTGCACGTGATGGACCGCCTCGGCGCGGTGCGACGCGGCACCACCGACGACGATCCGGACTGGGGCCGGGTGCCGTCGGAGTCGCGGGTGCCCAGCCGATCGTCACTGACCGCCGCAACCGCGCCCACAGCGGTGCCGGCACGCTCACCCGACGTCGAAGACGACAACCCGATCTTCGTGCCGCCGTTCACCGGCAGCCGGGTCGTGAAGGGCATCTCGATCGACGACATCGCGGGCTTCGTGAACGAAACCGCGCTGTTCCGCAACCAGTGGGGCTACCGGCCCGAGAAGGGCGAGGACGACGCCGCGTTCAAGGACCGCATCCGCCCGGTGCTGCGGGAGGAGCTCGTGAAGGCGAAGGCCGGCGACCTCCTCCAGCCCGCGGTGGTGTATGGCTACTTCCCGGCATCGGGCGACGGCACGGACGTGGTCATCTGGGCCGACGAGTCGCGCGACCGCGAGGTGACGCGCTTCGCGTTCCCGCGGCAGTCGAAGGCGCCGTTCCTCTGCGTCGCCGACATGGTGCGGCCGATCGAGTCGAGCGAGCTCGACTACGTCGCGTTCCACATCGTGACGATGGGATCGGCGGTGTCGGAAGCCGCCGCGAAGCTGTTCGCCGACGACCGCTACAACGAGTACCTGCACCTGCACGGCCTCGGCGTCGAGATGGCCGAGGCGCTGGCGGAGTACTGGCACCGGCGCATCCGCGAGGAGTGGGGGTTCGCCGACGAGGACGGCCCGTCGCTGGCCGGGCTCTTCCGCCAGCAGTACCGCGGCGGCCGTTACTCGTGGGGCTATCCCGCCTGTCCCGACCTCGAGGACAACACCAAGGTGCTCGCGCTGCTCGACGGGGAGCGCATCGGTCTCGAGTGCTCCGAAGACACGGGCTACCAGTACCAGCCCGAGCAGTCGACCTCCGCCATCGTCCTGCACCACCCCAAAGCCAAGTACTTCGTCGCCCGCTGACCGCGGCGTCCCCGCGCTCCGCCAACTCGCGACGTGTCGGCTCACGTCCGGCTTTTCGCCGGATCTCAGCCGACACGTTGGTCAGTTAGGGCAGAGGGATCTCCTGCTGGAGGGTGGCGGTGGGTTCCCAGAGGTCGCCGAGCCGCTCGACGCGCTCGAGCACGTCGGGGGCTTCGAACGACAACGGCTCGCCATCGGCGGCCGCCGCAACCTCGTCCCACGTCACCGGCGTCGAGACCGTCGGATGGGGTCGCGCCCGCAACGAGTACGCGCCGATCGTGGTCTTGTGGCGCGAGTTCTGGCTCCAGTCGATGAAGACCTTGCTCTTCCGAAGCTCCTTGCGCATGTTCGACAACACCTTGTCGCCGTGGTGCTTCTCCATGGCCTGCGCCACCTGCAATGCGAACGCGCCGGCTTGCTCGTGGGTGAGCGGCTGCCCGTTGACCGGCAGGTACACCTGTAGGCCCTTCGAACCCGACGTCTTCGCGAACGCCTCGAGCTTCATGTGATCGAACACGTCATGCAGCCACAACCCGACCTCCGCGCACTCGCGCATGGCGGCGGGCTCACCGGGATCGAGATCGAACACGACCATGCACGGCGTCTCGATGTCGCCACAGCGCGCCATGGGAGCGTGGATCTCGAGCGCGGCCAGGTTGGCGGACCACACGATGGCCGGCACGGACCCGAGGCAGCAGTAGTCGATCGCGCCGCCGTGATCGCCGGGCCCTGGACACACGCCGAGCCAGTCGGGTCGGTGCTTCGGGCAGCGCTTCTCGAAGAACGACTTGCCGTCGACACCGTTGGGGAAGCGCCGCATCGTGATGCCGCGATCGCCGATGTGCGTGAGCATCGTGGGCGCGATGCGCGCGTAGTAGTCGATGACCTCGCCCTTGGTGAACCCGGTCGCGGGATAGAGCACCTTCTCCAGGTTCGAGAGCTTGAGCTGCCGCCCGTCGATCTCGACGGTCGTGTCGGTCACCGGAATGGTCTACCCGCGAAGGGCTACGCGGACTTGCGCTTCCTCGGTGCGGCCTTCTTGGATGCCGGCTTCGTCGTGCGGATCGCGGCCTCGCCGTCAGCCGGCTGCTCGTCGGCGGGCCGTCCTGTCGGGTGGCGTTTTCGCGATTCCTTTGCCGCGGCGACGCTGGCTTCGAGGGCGGCCATGAGATCGACGACCTTGTCGGCGCTCACCGGTTGCGGCGCGGCGACGATCTCGGTCTCGCCGGCGGCCTTGCGCTCGATGAGCTCGAGCACCCGGTTGCGGTACGTGTCCTCGAACTTCGTCGGGCTGAAGTCCGTCGACAACGACTCGATGAGCTGCTCCGCCATCGCCAACTCGCGGTCGTTGACCTCGACCTTGTCGACGCTGTCGAGCTCGGAGATGCCGTCGGTGTCGTTGACCTCGTCCGCGTACACCATTGTCGAGAGCAGCAACTTGCCGTCCTTCGGACGCACCGCGGCGAGGTACTGCTTCGAGCGCATCACGAAACGAGCGATGCCCACCTTCTGCGAGCGCTCCATCGCCTCGGCGAGCAATGCGTACGGCTTCACCGTGGCCTTGTCGGGTGCGAGGTAGTACGCCGAGTCGTAGAAGATCGGATCGATCTCGGCGAGGTCGACGAACTCCTCGATGTCGATCGTGCGCACCGCCTCGGGGTCGAGCGCGGCAAGCTCGTCGTCGTCGATGAGCACGTACTCGCCCGACGGCAGCTCGTATCCCTTCACGATCGCTTCGTTCGGGACCTCGGACCCATCGGCGGCGGACACCTTCTGGTAGCGGATGCGCGCGCCGCTGCGGCTGTCGATCTGATTGAACGACACCGACTTGCGGGACACCGCGTTGAAGAGCTTCACCGGGATGTTGACCAGCCCGAAGCTGATCGACCCACTCCATATGGCTCGGGGCATGGCCGCGAGTGTACGTCACGTGCTTTTCCGAGCACGGAGTACACCGGCCGGGCTACACCACGCCGCGGTCGGAGGCCCAGCGCGTGAGCTCGTGGCGAGTGGAGAGCTGCAGCTTGCGGAGCACCGCCGACACGTGGCTCTCGACCGTCTTGACCGAGATCTCGAGCCGGCGGGCGATCTCCTTGTAGGTGTAACCACGGGCGATCAGTCGCAACACGTCGCGCTCGCGCGCGGTGAGCTTGTCGAGCTCGGGGTCGTCGCGCGCCCGGTCGGTCAATCCCGACGCGACGGGCTCGCCCGCGAACGCGTCGAGCACGAACCCTGCAAGCCGGGGGCTGAACACGGCGTCACCGTCGTTGACCCGCCGCACTGCGTCGACGAGCTCGTCGGGGCCGATCGACTTCGTCACGTACCCGCGCGCGCCGGCTCGGATGACGGCGATGACGTCTTCCGCCGCGTCGGACACCGACAACGCGAGGAAGCGCACATCGGGGTTCGTGCGCAGGACCGACTCGATGATCGCCTTGCCGCCTCCGCCGGGCAGGTGGACGTCGACGAGCACCACGTCGGGTTCGGCGCGGCGAATCGCCTCGATCGCCTCGTTGACCTCCGTCGCCGTACCCACGACGTCGACGCGCTCGGCCAGCTCCGCCTGGACCCCGGACAGGAACAAGCGGTGATCGTCCACGAGGAACACGCGGGCACTCACGAGGGCTGCTTCAACTCCAGCGTGACCTCCGTGCCGTCGCCGGGCGTCGACGTGATCGTCGCCGTGCCGCCGTTGCGCATCATCCGGTCGCGGATCGACGAGGCGATGCCGCGGCGATCTGCGGGCACCGTCGACGGATCGAAGCCGCGGCCTCGATCGCGAACGAACGCAGTGAGTCGATCGGGCTCGGCCTCGACGTAGAGCGACACCGTCTCGACGCCGGCGTGCTTGGCCGCGTTCACCGTCGCCTCCCGTGCAGCCTGGAGCAGAGCCTCGACGCGCGCATCCACGGCGCACTCTCCCACGGTCACGACTTCCACCTCGATGCCGTGCAACTGCTCCACTTCGGAGACCATCGAGTCGACGGCCGATGCGAGCGTCGTGTCGCGCCCGTTGACGGCGGCCAGACGGTCGCCATAGAGCCAGGTCCGCAGCTCACGCTCCTGTCGTCGGGCCAACGCGGCGAGCTCGCGCGGACGGTCGGCGTTGCGCTGGATCAAGGCGAGCGTCTGCAACACCGAGTCGTGCAAGTGCGCGGCAACCTCGGCCCGCTCCTCGGACCGGATGCGCTCGCGTCGTTCGTCGCTCAACTCGTGCACGAGGCGGCGGATCCACGGGCCGAGGATCACCGCCAACCCCGCGATGGTCACGGCGATCGCCAGCCCGACCTGGCGAGCCGCGCCCAGTGCGTTGTTGGCGCCGAGGAACACGACGATGCCGGCGAACACGAGGACCGCCCCCACGACCAGGCGCAACGCCGCCTGGCGCCCGCCGAGCACGGCAACCAACGGGCGTCCGGCCGCTTGCGTGAACCGGGCGCGCTCGTCCTCGCCGGTGCGCGACCACATCACCGCGACGCCGAACCCGGCCAGCGTCAACGGCCACACCGCGGCATCGCTGAAGAACGGACCCACATTGCGCAGCAGCAGCACGACTCCCGCGACGATGAGCCCGATCGCCAGCGGCTGGCGTAGATCGCCGTGGCGGAGATCGAGCCGGCGCCCATCGATCGCGCGGTCGCCGTCGGCGCCAGGCATGAGCCACCAGAGCACGAAGTACATCGGTACACCGATGCCACCGGCGACGGCGAGCACGATGAAACCGACGCGCACGATGATCGGATCGACGCGCAACGCCTGCGCGACGCCGCTCGCGACCCCCGCGATGATGCGATCGGAGCCGCGCTGCATGTTGGCGATGCGAAGACGCCGGGTGCGAGCCAAGGAGACCAATTTCACACACGCTGTGGGGGCCGACCATGGGACATGACCCCGACGTACTCGGGGTCATCCCGGATTGTGATCCGAGCCCCGGACCCGGAGTATGGCGACATGGAACCGCAACCGGCTGCATCGCCCCGCCTCGTGCGGCGCTCGCACGACCGCATGATCGCCGGCGTGTGCGGCGGCATCGCCGATCACTTCAACATCGACCCCATCCTCGTGCGCATCGCGTTCGTGCTCGCCACGTTCTTCGGCGGCGCCGGCGTCATCGCATACGCCGCGGCCTGGGTGCTGATCCCTGGGGAGCACCACACGACGAGCATCGCCGAGCGAGTCATGCGCGAGCATCGGTGGGGTCGCATTGCCGGGTTCGTGCTCATCGCGATCGCGATCTCGTCGGTCGCCCGCCCGGTGTGGTGGTTCGGCGGGCGCGGGCTCTTCCCCGTGCTGCTCATCGTCGGAGGCCTCTACCTCCTCTCGCCAGGCTTCTCTCGACACGACGACGCGCCGGGTTCGCCGCCCGACCTTCCTCCCGCGACCACGGCCGAGTACGCGACCGGGACCGGAGGTGGGACCGCGACGGCGACGATGACCGCTCCGCCGCCATCGGCACCGGCGGCTCCGATCGGTGCACCGCGGCGCCGTCGCGCCGGCCTGGGCGCTCTCACCATGGGCGTCCTGATGATCGGTGGGGGTGTCGTCGGGCTGCTGCTCGGTGCGGGCAACTCGGTCGAGCCCACGTACGTCTTCGCCGCGGGTCTGCTGATCGTCGGGGCCGCGCTCGTTGCGAGCACGTGGTTCGGGCGCAGTTACATCCTGATACCCATCGGTGTGATCCTCGTGGCGTTGATGTCCGTCAGCTCGGTGATCGACGTGCCGCTCACGGGCGGCGTCGGGCACAAGCGCGAGACACCACTGGCGTTGCGGGACCTCAGGCTCGAGTATCACCTCGGTGTCGGCGAGCTGAACCTCGACCTCTCCCATCTCACGTTCGCCAACGGCACGACCGAACACGTGAAGGCGACAGTCGGCGTCGGTCACGTCCTCGTGCGCCTTCCGCGAGATGTGTCCGCCGAAGTGCACGGACACGCCGGGCTCGGCGACGTGCGGTTCCTCGACGATTCCGAAGGAGGGATCCGCATCGACCGCAACACCACGTTGTCCGCGTCGAGCGACGGCGCACCGCGCGTCGTTATCGATGCCCAGGTGGGAGTGGGACAAGTGGAGGTGCAGGATGCGGCGTCATGACGCGAACTTCACCGGCTTGTTCGCCGGGATGCTCTTCGTCGGCCTCGGCGTCTACGGACTGTCGGTGCAACCCGATCGGCTCGCCGACGCGTTGCGCTGGCTCTGGCCGATCACGCTGCTCGGCATCGGGCTTTCGTTGTTGTTCGGATCGTCAGCGAGCGAGTACCGCTCTCGCCACGAGGTCGGTTCCGAACGCGGTGAGAATCGCGAGGTAGAGGAGCCCAGTGGCAGCCATCACGGCTGAGTAGGCGCGCTCTTTCAGTGCGGCACGCGTCACCACCACCAACCCGACCGTCGTGATGGCGCACGCGCACCAGAACCAGCCGAGGAGCCCGGCGTAGCCGTCGTCGATCGAACCGTTGAGCACCGACACCATTCCGGTCGGCCACAACATCGCCGCGACCTCGAACGGCCACACGACGCCGACGTCACGCACCAGCTCGAGCAGCGGTCCCCGTGCCAGGCCCGGCTGCACGAGGTACCAGTGGCCGAGGAGCATCGCGTCAGACACTCCACCGAGGAACGCCGCGCCGATCAACGTGCGGATCACCGACAACGCGACGGGTTCGCCCGCGTGCACGCCAGCCGCGACGAGGCCGATGAAGCCGAACGCCGGAGCGACCAGATCGAGATGCCGCGGCAGCGTTGCGACATCGCGACGCCGGACGATCGAGAGCACCAGCGCGGTCAGCGCCACGAGCGCAACCGCTGCACTCGCGACGTCACGCACGGCGAGGAAGTCCACGCGTGCGCCGATCACCGCACCCGCTCCCGCGAGCACGAGGTAGATCGAACGCAACAACCACCCGTAGCCGGCGCTCACGACGCGCCGGCGCGTGGTGACCCAGAGGAACAACAGCCCGCCCGTCGCCCACTGGAGCAGGACGGTCGCGGCGTCGAGCTTGATCACGCGTCGATGACGACGAGACCGTGTTCGGCGGTGTTCAGTGCATCGGGGCCGGAGTCGGCCGCGACGACGATGTCCTCGAGCCGCGCGCCCCACCGCCCGGCCTCGTAGATCCCGGGCTCGATCGAGAACGCGTGTCCCGGCGTGAGCGCTTCGCAGTTGCCACCCACGATGTAGGGATCCTCGTGCTCCTCGATGCCGATGCCGTGACCGGTGCGATGGAAGAAGTACGGGCCGTAACCCGCGTCGGTGATGATGCGACGGGCGACGCCGTCGACGTCCTCGCA
>DASZHU010000251.1:0-5904 GCA_035937605.1 Acidimicrobiales bacterium
CAGCGTGGCGTTGTCGCTGTTGACCGCGACCGGCAACGGCACCGACGCGGGATTCAGGCCCTTGAGGTTCCAGGCGAGCCGCATCGCGCCCCACAGGCCCAGCTTGTCGTCGACGCGCAGGCCGCCGGCGACCTCACCTCCGACCCTCAGGAGCGTGATCGGGTTGTGCGACCCCGCGACCTTGCTCATCACGGTCCGCAGGAAGAGCTGCTGGCGTTGGATGCGGCCGAGATCTGCGGTCGGGTCCTCGTGCGGCCTCCCGTCTTCCTTGATCTCCGTGTAATGGCGCGAGCGTACGTAGGCCAGCGCCTGATCGCCGTTCAGGTGGTTCGGTCCGGCCTTCGTGATGTCGAGCCCGGTGTTGTTGTCGAACGCGGGATACGGAAAATCGATCGTGATGCCGCCGACGGCATCGACCAACCCCGCGAAGGTGACGAAGTCGACTTCCATGTATCGGTTGATCGGAATGCCCAGGCTCTTCTGCACCGTCTTGATGAGGCGCGCCGCCCCGCCGCCGAGGTCCGTGTTGTACGACGAGTTGATGCGGTCCTTCTTGTTGGTCTCCGCGATGGTCACGATGAGGTCGCGAGGGATCGACAGCATCTTCGCGCCGCCACCCTGGAGGCGCAGCACCATGATCGTGTCCGACCGCTGGCCGGTCGGTGGCTGGTCGCTGGCGTTGCCGAGGATGCCGCCGGCGTTGGGCGAGTTCGGATCGGCATTGGCGCGGGTGTCGGAGCCGACGATGAGGATGTTCTCGCCGCTCCCGGCGCTGTCGAGCAGTCCGCCGACGGCGACGCGATGCACTTGGCGGAACTTCATGTCCGCGTAGACGAAGCCTCCGATCAGCAACACGACCGGTAGGAGGCTGCAGGCGAGCACGATCCAGCGCAGTTTCGGGCGGCGCAGTTTTGGCCATCGGCGCGTGCGGCGCGAGCGCGTAACCATCGGCGCCGCTCCCGGTGAGGGCACTCCGGATGGCGATGGCGGCGGCGTTGTCGGTGGGGGTGGACGTCGCGACGGGGCCGACGGGCCCGACGACGACGGCGGCGGCCGACGTGGTGGCAATGGCGCGTTCGGATCGGGGGCGCCGACGTAGAACCGGCGCGGATCGCGTCCGGGCGTTGCCGGTGGTACAGGCGGAGGGGGCGAGTCGGACGCGCCCGGCGCCTGAGAGGGCTGCGCCCGCGGCACGAACCGGCGTTGCGCGGGATCCCACACCACCGGATCGCTGTCCTGGTCGGGTAGGTCGCCGAAGCGACTCGGTGGTTGGTCCTCGGGCATGGTCGGCGCTCGACGTTACCGGCGAGTCGTCTTCCAACGACGGCACCGGGCGATACGTTCCAGGCCGTTGATCAGTCCGCGCTGGATCCGACGCATCGTGCTCGCCGTGTGCGTCGCCGCGATCGGCGGCATGATCGCCGCGTCGATCACCAGCCACAACGGCCTGGCGATCGCCGCGGGCCTGACGGCGGCCATCGCGATCGTGTGCCTCATTCTCGTTACCGCGGTTGCGGGCCCAGAGGCGTTCGGCGCGGCACCGGCGATCGACGAAGCGGCGGCCGCGGACCTCGAGGAACGGGTGCTGACCCTCGTCGCAAACGGTGCAGACGAGGCGGAGGTGCGCGCGCTGGTACGCGCGGCGCACCGGCTGTCGCGGCGGATGACTAGTCAGTAGGCCAATCGACCCGTCCGCGCCCGAAAACTCACGTTCTGGCCTCCGGAGCCGATGAATACACGTATGGGGAAGACCTCGACGACGACGCTGAAGAGCCGCGCCGTGTTGCGCACGATCGAAGCCGGCAGCAGCGCCATCTGCACCACCTGTGACGAGCAGGTGAAGTTCAAGGCGAAGCTGAAGGCCCACCAGGTCATCTGCAACGTGTACGTCAACGGCAAGTGGGACCGCGTCGAGCACTATCACCTCGAGTGCTACGACACCGCCGGCCAGCCCTATGGCGTGCCGGCCGCGAACGTCCCCACCCGCGTCACGACCGCCGCTTAGAACGCCAGCAACGCGAGCACGCGGCTCGCGAGCGCGCTCGCGTCGCCGTCGTCCGGCGTGAGCCGGAGCTCCGGAGCGATCGGCGCTTCGTAGGGATCGTCGATCCCGGTGAATCCTTTCAACTCCCCCGCCCTCGCCTTCGCGTAGAGGCCCTTCGGATCGCGCGACTCGCACACGTCAATCGGCGTGTCGACGAAGATCTCGAAGAACCGCAAGCCAGCGGCCTCGTGCGCGGCCCTGGCGCGCTCGCGGTCGGCGCGGTACGGGCTGATCACCGGCACCAACGCGATCACTCCGGCGTCCGCGAACAGGCGCGCGACCTCACCCACACGACGGATGTTCTCGCTGCGATCGTCGGCCGAGAAGCCGAGGTCGGCGTTGAGGCCGTGACGCAGGTTGTCGCCGTCGAGCAGGTAGGCGGGGCGCCGGGCGCCGAGAAGATCGTGCTCACACCGCGCCGCGACCGTCGACTTGCCCGAACCGGAGAGTCCCGTGAACCAGATCGTGGCGCCCTCGCTCAACCGCCGCTCACGCGACACACCGGCGTGCCACGTGATGTTGGTCACGACGGCGAGCCGATGATCATCCCGCCCGCAACCGTGTTGTTGGTGGCCTCGTCGATCAGCACGAAGCTGCCCGTGTCGCGGTTGCGGCGGTACTCGTCGAAGAAGAACGGCGTCTGCGTGCGCAAGCTGACACGACCGATCTCGTTCAGCGCGAGCTCGCTGACGTTGTCGTCGCGATGCAACGTGTTGACATCGAGCCGGTACTGCAACGACTTCACGACCGCCTTGGCCGAGCGGGTCGTGTGCTTCAGGATGTAGCGCGAGCCTTCGGTCAACGAGGACTGCTCCGTGAGCCAGCAGATCGTGGCGTCGATGTCCTGACTCACGCGCGGCTGGTTGTTGGGGCGACAGATCATGTCGCCGCGCGAGACGTCGACGTCGTCTTCGAGGGTGACGGTGACCGACATCGGCGAGAACGCTTCGTCGACCGGACCATCGAACGTGTCGATGGACCGCACCCTCGAGGTGAAGCCGCTGGGCAGAACGATCACTTCGTCACCTGGCTTGAGCACGCCACCCGCCATCGTGCCCGCGTAGCCGCGGTAGTCGTGGTACTCGGTCGACTGCGGACGGATCACGTACTGCACCGGGAAGCGAGCGTCGATCAGGTTGCGGTCGGAGGCGATGTGCACCTCTTCGAGGTGGTGCAGCAACGACGAGCCGTCGTACCACGGCATGTTGGCCGAACGGTTGACGACGTTGTCGCCGTGCAAGGCGGAGATCGGAATGAACGCGAGATCGTGGACGTCGAGCTTCATCGCGAACTCTCGGAACTCGGCCTTGATGCGTTCGAAGACGCCCTCGTCGTAGTCGACGAGATCCATCTTGTTGATGCACAGCACGAGGTGCGGGATCCCCAGGAGGCTCGAGAGGAACGAGTGCCGCCGGCTCTGTTCGAGCACACCCTTGCGGGCGTCGATGAGGATCAACGCGAGATCGGCGGTCGACGCGCCGGTGACCATGTTGCGCGTGTACTGCACATGTCCCGGCGTGTCGGCGATGATGAACTTCCGCTTGGGGGTGGCGAAGTAGCGGTACGCGACGTCGATCGTGATGCCCTGTTCGCGCTCGGCTCGCAGGCCGTCGGTGAGCAACGCGAGGTTCGTGTACTCGTCACCGCGCTCCCGTGACGTGCGTTCGACCGCCTCGAGCTGGTCCTCGAAGATGGCCTTCGAGTCGTAGAGCAGCCGGCCGATGAGCGTCGACTTCCCGTCGTCGACCGAACCGGCGGTGGCGAACCGAAGGAGCTCCATCAGAAATACCCTTCGCGCTTGCGGTCTTCCATGCCGGCCTCGCTGATGCGATCGTCGGCGCGGGTCGCACCGCGCTCAGTGATGCGGGTGGCGGCGATCTCGGTGATCACGTCGTCGACGGTCGCAGCCGACGACTCGACCGCACCGGTGCACGACGCATCCCCGACGGTACGGAAGCGCACCAGCGCCTCGAACGGCTCCTCGCCGTCCATCACGGTGACGAACGGTGTTACGGCGAGCAGCATGCCGTCGCGCCGGAACACCTCGCGCTTGTGCGCGTAGTAGATCTCGGGGATCGCCACGCCTTCTTCCGCGATGTACTGCCAGATGTCGAGCTCGGTCCAGTTGCTGATCGGGAACACACGGATGTGCTCGCCCTTGCGGTGCCGCCCGTTGTAGAGGCTCCACAGCTCTGGACGCTGGTTCTTCGGATCCCACTGGCCGAACTCGTCGCGGAAGCTGAAGACGCGCTCCTTGGCGCGCGCCTTCTCCTCGTCGCGGCGGGCGCCGCCGAAGACGGCGTCGAAGCGATTCGACTCGATCGCGTCGAGCAGCGTGATCGTCTGCAACCGGTTGCGGCTCGCGCGCGGTCCGGTCTCCTCGACGACGCGACCGGTGTCGATCGACTCCTGCACGGACGCGACCACGAGGCGGGCACCGAGTTCCGCGACCCGCGCGTCCCGGAATGCGATCACCTCGTCGAAGTTGTGACCCGTGTCGACGTGCATCACCGGGAACGGGAGCTTCGCCGGCCAGAATGCCTTCTCGGCGAGCCGGAGCATGACGATCGAGTCCTTGCCACCGGAGAACAGCAGCACGGGGCGCTCGAATTCGGCCGCCACCTCGCGCATGATGTGGATTGCCTCCGCCTCGAGCGCTCGGAGGTGGGACAGCTCGTACGGCATGAGAATGAAAAGTTGACCAGATCGGTCGATATTCCCGCAAGGTAGCGTCCGCCCCCATGCCGACCGACCACGAAGTGGCCACCGACGTCGCCACTCGGGCCGGCGAGATGCTCCTGGAGCTGCGGGCGAGCGTCGGTGACTCCGCCCACGACTGGTGGTCGCTGCGGGATGAGGGCGACTGGAGCGCACATCACTTCATCGTCGACGCGCTGCGCGAGCTGCGCCCCGGCGACAAGGTGCTCTCCGAGGAAGGCATGGAGGATCGCAGCCGGCTGGGCGCCGACCGGGTGTGGATCGTCGATCCGCTCGACGGCACACGTGAGTTCGGCGAGCCGGGACGCACGGACTGGGCGGTGCACGTCGCGCTCGTGAACGGCGCCGGCACGCCGATCGCGGGCGCCGTCGCGCTGCCGGCAGTCGGCATCACGCTCAGCACGGATCCGGCGCCACCCGCGCCACCACCGCGTGAGGGTCCCCCGCTCGTGATCGTGAGTCGGAGCCGGCCTCCGGCCGTCGCGCTGCGCGTCGCCGAAGCGCTCGGCGGCGATCTCGTCTCGATGGGCTCGGCCGGCGCCAAGGCGATGGCGGTCGTGATGGGCGAGGCCGACGTCTACGCGCACGCGGGTGGTCAGTACGAGTGGGACAACTGCGCGCCGGCCGCGGTCGCGATGGCCGCGGGTCTGCACGCATCGCGGATCGACGGCCGTCGCCTCGTGTACAACCAGTCCGACCCGTGGCTGCCCGACCTCCTGATCTGCCGCCCCGAGCTGCGCGACCTCGCGATCAACGCCATCGGCCGGTGACGTCATGGAGTTGAAGGTCGTCCAGTACGAGATCGATGACGGGGTCGCACTCGTCACCCTGCACCGACCGGACCGCATGAACTCGTGGACCGGGCGCATGCACACCGAGTACCGGTGGGCGCTCGCGGAGGCGGAGACGGACGAGCGGGTGCGCGTGATCGTGGTGACCGGTTCGGGGCGTGCCTTCTGCGCGGGGGCCGACACGACGGCCCTCGACCGTCACGTCGACCGCGGCGCGTACGACGCCGGCGTCGACCCGTTGACGTTGGCCAACCCCGGCTACGGCGTGCGTACCGAGTTCGATCACAACTTCGCGTTCCACTACGGGATCCCCAAGCCGGTGATCGCCGCGGTCAACGGCGCGGCGGCCGG
>DASZHU010000252.1:0-5229 GCA_035937605.1 Acidimicrobiales bacterium
CGAGCGTGGCGTCGAGCAGGCCCAGGAGCCGCGTGCGGTCATGGCGAGCCCGGAAGTGGCCGGCCAGCACCTGACGCAGGATCAGCATCGGAACGATCGAGACGACCAGCGCCCACGAGTACGCGCTGATCGCAATCGCGCCGAGCAGACCCAGCGCAACGCTCGCCGCCACGAGCAGAAAGCGGATCTCGATGCCGTCGACCAATGCGCCGCGCAATGGTGCGCCGGTCGCGCGCAGGATCGCAGCGAGTGCGAGGTTGTTCACCGCGAAGAACACGATCGCCGCGACCGTCGCCGCCGCGAGCACGCGAGGCGACGCGACGGAATAGTTGCCGGCCAGCGTGTGGAAGGCGAGGCTGGAAAGCCCCACCGCCGTGAGCACCTGACCGAAGTTGAACAGCGACTTCACGAGCGGCCGCCGGCGGACGAGCTGCGCGACCACCATGGCAGCGGCGAAGCCGACGACGACGGCGGAGCCCGAGAGCGCCACGACCATGATCACCAGGAAGCCCTCGTCGAGATGCACTGCCTCGGACTCCGAGCCGTGGTACATCACGAGCGGCCACACCCAGCTCGCGACGACGAGCGCGACGAGCAAGAGCAACGTCGCCCGCGAGTTGCGCGCGAGGCCGTCTGACGACAGAGCCCCGAGCGACCCGCCGAGCGTGGTCAGGCCCGCGAGAAAGGCGACCGCGATCGTCGCGGTCGCCGCTCTCGGGAGCATCGGGGTGCGAACGGGCTCAGCCATCAGTTCCAGGCAGAGCCGTTCCACGAAGACCCGTTCCAGCTCGAACCATTCCACGCGGAGCCGTTCCACGAAGACCCGTTCCAAGCGGAACCGTTCCACGCCGAACCGTTCCAGCTCGAACCGTTCCAGGAGGACCCGTTCCAGCTCGAACCATTCCAGGCGGAGCCGTTCCAGGCGGAACCGTTCCACGAGGATCCGTTCCAGCTGGAGCCGTTCCACGCCGAGCCGTTCCAGCTCGAGCCGTTCCACGCCGACCCGTTCCAGCTCGAACCGTTCCAGGCCGAGCCGGCGCCGGTGACGAACAGCGACACCGAGGCGCCCAGCGGGGTCGGCACGGTCGGCGCGGTCTGCACCAGCTGGGCCGTCACCTTCGAGGCACCGAGCACGTTGAGCGAGCCGAAGCCGTCGACGAAGGGGTTGCCGACCGGACCGGCCGATGCGCCGGCGAGCAGGCGCCCCTTGATCGTGTCGGGGCGGGCGCTACCGTCGATCTGCTTCAGGATCGCGGCCGCGCCGCTGGTGATCGCCGCGCTGAACGACGTGCCCGAGCCGACGAAGTTCGAGTCGCCGATGCGAGCGGACGGATAGGCGACGTCGATGGTCGAACCCGGGGCCCGCAGGCTCACGACCGAGCGGCCCGAGGCGACGAGGTCCGGCTTGAACCAACCGTCGACCGCAGTCGGGCCGACGGCGCTGAAGTTGGTCATCGTGTCGTCGGCCGGCGTCGCAGTGCCGTTGTCGTCGAGCGCTCCGACCGTGACGACGAGCGGGTCGTCACCGGGGGAGGTGATCGTGCCGTTGATGGGGCCGGTGTTGCCGGCGCTCGTCACCACGACGATGCCGGCCCTCCACGCCGCCTCGACGGCCTGGTCCAGCGGGTTCTGTACCGAAGACGGGAACGGTGCGGTTCCCATCGAGATGTTGAGCACGCCGATCCTGAGCGCCCTCTGGTTGGCGATCGCCCATTGGATGCCCTTGAGCACCGAGACGAGATCGGTCGAGCCCGACGCGCCCGCGACCTTGATCGAGGCGAGCGAGGCACCGGGCGCCTCGCCGACGTAAGCGCCGTTCGACGATGCGCCGTTGCCGGCAATGAGGCCGGCAACGAACGTGCCGTGCCCGAAGCTGTCGGTGTACGGATCGCCTTCACCGGAGTAGTCGACGCCACCGACGATGCGGTTGCTGAAGTCGCGCAGCGGCGTGATGCCCGTGTCGAGCACCGCGACCGTCACGCCCCTGCCGGTTTTCTCGAGCTGGGTCGCACCGGTCGTGGCCCGGAACACCGCGGCCGGAGCCCGGGTCGGCGATGCGGGCGTCGTTGTGGTGGAAGCCGTCGCGGCCGGTGCGGTCGTTGTCGTCGCGCCGGTGGACGTAGTCGGCGTCGTCGTCGAGATGGTGGGATCCGGCGTGGTCGTCGTGATCGAGACGGTCGGCGTCGTGGTCGAGATCGAGAGACTCGGCGTGGTCGTCGAGGTCGAAATCGTGGAATCCGGGGTCGTCGTCGAGATCGAGAGACTCGGGGTCGTCGTCGAGATCGAGAGACTCGGCGTTGCGGTGCTCGGCGCCACCTGCGCCATGCCCGCCACGTCGACCTGGACATCGGGCACGACCTGAACCTGGGGGTCATTCTGCAGATCGCTCAGCTGCTTCGGGGTGACGTCCGCCGATACGGCGTTCACGATGGGCAGGTCGTCCTGGACCTTGCCGTTCTTGCCCTCGACCCGACCCTTGGCGTGCCCGGACGTGAGGCCGACGACGACGACGCGAACCGTGCCGTCGCTACCCGTGTCGTTCTTCGCGATGGCGGTCGGGGCGACGCCGACCATCAGCAGCAAGGATGCGACGCATCCCAGGACGACTGCTCGACCTCGCGGCGTTCGGCCCCAAACGACCGATCGCTGCGCCTGATGACCCGTTTCGACTTGGTTGCGTTCTGCTGCCACGGAAAGTGACGGTACAGATGCTCTACGTGTTGGAGCTATGGCCTTCTCGGGCTATTTCGCGGGTTGACACGTGTCTAGACAAATTGTCGATGCGCCGCTCGAATCGCCCATCACGGCACGAGTACCGCATGGATCGGGGCGGTTACGTCACCCTCGCCGGCCATCGCCCGGAGCAGGGGCTCGGCCTCGGCGAATCCCACGGCGCGGCGCGGAAGTTCGGCGAACGGCCACCGGCCCGACACCAGCACCTCGATCGCGGCGCGATAGGCGGTGACGTCCACGCCGAGTGCACCCACCAGCGTGAGCTCCTTGTAGACGACGTGGTCGGGTGCGAAGCCGGGCGTGTCGACCGCTCCACGGGTTCCAGCGAGAACGATCGTTCCGCCGGGCCGCGCGAGCGCGACCGCCTGCCCGAGCGCCGACGGCGCTTTGGCCGTGACGTCGACGACCACATCCGCGAGACGGCCATCGGTCGCGGCCCGCAGCGCCTTCGCAGGATGCTCGGATGCCACGTCGATCGTGAGGTCCGCGCCGAAGCGACCGGCCCAACGCAGCCGGTTCGTGTCGCGCGGTGCGACGCCCGTGATCGCCACGAAGGACGCTCCGGCCTCCTTCGCGGCAACGCACGCCGACAGACCGCGTATGCCGGGGCCGAGCACGGCGACGACATCGCCTTCGCCCGCGCCGCCGACGGTCGTCGTCCAGCGGATGCCGGCGCCGAGAGGGTTGAACAACGTGGCCACGATCGGATCGAGTTCGGCCGGCAACGGCAACAACATCGCGTCGGGTCCGAGGTATTGATGCGTCGCGTAGCCACCCCACAGCGCGGGTGGGGTGTCGACGTCGATGAAGCCGTACATGTCCGCCAGGCCGTGACGCGCGCAGCGCCGGTAGCGGCCGGCGCGGCACTCTTCGCAGGCTCGACAGGACTGGAACACCTCGACCGCCACGCGGTCGCCGGCCGCGACTCCCCAACGCTGTGCCGCGCGCGCACCGACTGTCTCGACCACACCCACGGCTTCGTGGCCGGGGACGAACGCGAAGCCCGCGGGCAGGTGTCCGGTGTACTGCTCGTGATCGGTGCCGCACAGGCCACAGGCCTCGACGCGAAGCAGACCGTCGTCGTCGCCGACCTCGGGCAGCGCGATCGTTCGGGGGCGCAGGCGGCGCGGCGCCTCGAGCACCAGTGCGGACGCGGTGCCCCCGGACGTCACCTTCGGTGTCTAACACGACGCAATCGGGTAATCCGGGCGTTGGGTGCGGGCTCGAGAACGCAGGAGTCCCAATGGTGGTCATCGGCTTGGTGCTGCTCGCGGCCGCGGCGGTCGTGGGAATCGACGTCGTCGTCCAGAACAACTTCGCCATCGACGTCGTGGGTTTCGGGAAGGACATCTCGACATCGCTCGCCGGCCTGTTCGTGGCCGGCGTCGTCACGGGTCTGGTAGCCGCGGTCGGCATCATGCTGGTTCGCGACGGCACGATCCACTGGCGCAAGCTGCGCCGCGAGGCCCGGGCCGATGAGGCCGAGCGTGATCGTCTCGTGGCGATCGCGCTACGACAGGAAGAAGAGCGCAACGTCCGGGGGGCGAGCGCCCCGCTCGACCTGCGCGAGCAACGCGAGCCGCGCCCGGTCCAGACCAGCGCGCCGGACCACGCCTCGACGTTCTGATCCTCGCCACAATGGGCGGACATGCGCGCCGTCCGCACCCCCGACGTCGACGACGTGCGATCCGCGCGTGAGATCGTCGCCGGACACCTGACCCCCACGCCGGTCATCGCCGCCCCGTCGATCGGTGCCGGCGTCGTGCTCAAGCTCGAGACCGTGCTTCCGACCGGTTCGTTCAAGGTCCGCGGCGGCCTGGTGGCCGTGGGGCGGGCGCTCGCCGATGGATCTTCACCGTCGATCATCGCGGCGTCGGCCGGCAACCATGGCCTCGGTGTGGCGTACGCCGCCTCGGTGCACGGCGCGCACGCCACGATCGTGATCCCGGAGAACGCCTCGCCGGTCAAACGGGCCGCGCTCGAACGATTCGCCATCGAGCTCGTCACCATCGGCACGAGCTACGACGACGCCGAACGCCACGCGCTCGAGCTCGCCGCACACGGCGGCAGGTTCGTATCGCCGTACAACGATCCCGACACGATCGCGGGTCAAGGAACGCTCGGGCTCGAGCTCTTCGACCAGTTGCCGGAAGTGCGCACGATCGTGGTGCCGATCGGCGGGGGCGGCCTCGTCTCAGGCATCGGGTTGGCTGCGTCGCCGCATCGCGGCGTGCGCATCATCGGGGTGGAGGCCGCGGCGTCGCCCGCGATGAAGGCGGCGCTCGACGGTGATGAGCTGACGGTGCTCCCCACGCTCGCCGACGGGCTCGCCGGCCATCTCGAGCCGGGCAGCATCACCGTGGACCTCGCCCGCCAGTACGTCGACGAGATCGTGACGGTGACCGAGCGCGAGATCGCCCTCGCGGTCGTCGAGCTCGCGCGGGATCACGGGCTCCTGGTCGAAGGCTCCGGCGCCGTCGGCGTCGCGGCGCTGCG
>DASZHU010000253.1:0-7041 GCA_035937605.1 Acidimicrobiales bacterium
AGATCGCCACGTCGAGGTTGCAGGCGATCGAGACGGGGCGGTGGGTCGTACAGGCCGCGCCGACCGGCTTCAGCGCGGTGATCACGCCGTCGGGCCGCGTCGTGGAGCGCACGGGTATCAGCCAGCAACGCGTCATCGAACAGACGATCCAGCGTCGTGCCGGTATCACTCTCGCGGTGAGGTTCGGCGACTGGCCCGCGTTGGGCATCGCGTTGCTGCTCGTGGCGATCGGCTGGGGGCTAGAGCTCCAACATCAGCGTCACAGGTCCGTCGTTCACGAGCGCGATCTGCATGTCGGTGCGGAAGCGGCCGGTGGCGACGACCGCGCCCAGCTCACGAAGGCGGGCCGCGACGGCTTCGACGATGGGCTCGGCGTGATCGGGCCGGGCGGCCGCGATCCATGACGGGCGCCGGCCTCGAGCGGTGTCGCCGTAGAGCGTGAACTGACTCACGACGAGCACGGCCTTCGTGGTGTCGCCGACCGAGCGGTTCATCACGCCGTCCGCGTCGGGCATCACGCGAAGGTTCCACACCTTGTCGGCCATCGAGACCGCCGTCGCGACCGTGTCGTCGTGGGTCACGCCGACGAACACACAGATCCCCGCGCCGATCGAACCGACGATCTCGTCGCCGACGGCGACCGAGGCCTCCTTGACCCGCTGCACGAGCGCGCGCACGGCGACTGACCATAGGGTCGCACCCGTGCTCGAGCTCGCGAACGCCGGCGCGCGCCTGCGCATCGATCCCGCCCTCGGCGGACGTGTGACGTCGTTCGAGGTCGGCGACCACGAGCTGCTACGAACGCCGAGCGACGATCCCGGCGGCTTGCACTGGGGCTGCTTCGTGATGGCCCCATGGCCCGGGCGTACGCGCCGGGGCCACTTCACGTTCGACGGGCTGAACCACACACTCGAGATCAACTCCGGGGCGCACGCGATCCACGGAACCGTCCGCGATCGCGAGTGGGAGGTGGTCGAGACCGATGCCACCGCGGCGACGCTGCGTTGCGACTTCGGGCCGCACTGGCCGTTCCCGGGATGGGCCGAGCACAGGGTGACCGTCGAGGACGGCGCGGTCGGGCTCGCCCTGTCGCTCCACACGAGCGCCGCTCGCATGCCGGCCGCCGGCGGCTGGCACCCGTGGTGGCAGCGGCGGCTGGCGAACGGCGCCGACGTGGCGCTCGACCTCCCGGCCACCGCCATGTACCGGCGCGACGACGGCATCGCGACCGGCGAGCTCGTCTCGCCGCCCCCGCCGGGGCCGTGGGACGACTGCTTCACCGGTCTGACCGGCCCGCCGGTGCTGCGGTGGCCCGGTGCGGTCGAGCTGGCCATCGAGTCGGATTGCCCCTGCGTCGTGGTCTACGACGAGCCCGAGCAGGCCGTCTGTGTGGAACCCCAGTCGGCCCCGCCCGACGGGCTGAATCACGGGCCTGCGGTGGCAACCCCCGGTCATCCAGTGGTTGTCCACAGCTCCTGGCGCTGGTCCGTCGGCTGACCCCTGGGATCAGCGACCATCGTGCGTTGGCGCGGCCGCTGGGGGGTGCCGATGCACGATGGTCGAGGGGTTCGGGCCGGGGGCGCACTTGACCGGGCGGTCAAAGGCCGTGAAGGCTTGCCCCCCTATGTATCCGGGGGACGACCGACCGTTGCGCATCGCGTTCATGGCGTACCGGGGCAAGCCCCACGTCGGTGGCCAGGGCGTTTACACCCGACACCTCACGAAGGCGCTGGTCGATCTCGGCCACACCGTCGAGGTGCTCGGTGGCCAGCCCTTCCCCGTGCTGGACGACCGCGTGCCGCTCGTCGAGCTGCCCAGCCTCGACATCTACAACGACCACTTCCCGATGCGGATGCCGGGTATCTGGGAGCTGAAGCACTGGCCCGACTTCGTCGAGGTCACGGCGTTCTCGGCCGGCACGTTCCCCGAGCCGCTCGCCTTCTCGTTGCGCGCCTGGGATCACCTGCGCAAGCGCAAGGGCGAATTCGACCTCGTGCACGACAACCAGAGCCTGGGATATGGGCTCCTCGCCATCCAGCGCGACGTGCCCGTGCTCGGCACGATCCACCATCCGATCACCGTCGACCGGCGTCTCGAGCTCGAGCACGCGCAGACGGCCTACAAGCGGCTCACGCTACGCCGCTGGTACGCGTTCACGAAGATGCAGACGCGCGTCGCCAGGCGCCTCCGTCGCATCATTACGGTGTCCGAGTCCAGCCGGACCGACATCGTCAAGGACCACGGCGTCGACCCGTCGGTGATGCACGTGGTGCCCGTCGGCGTCGATCCCGATCTGTTCCGCCCGATTCCGGGCGTGTCGCGCATCCCGGGCCGGCTGATCACGACCGCGTCGGCCGACGTCACGATGAAAGGCCTGCGTTACCTCCTCGAGGCCGTGGCCAAGCTGCGCACCGAGCGCGACATCACCCTGACCGTCGTCGGCCGCCCAAAGGAAGGCGGGCGGTCCGCCGAGACGATCGAACGACTCGGGCTCACCGACGTCGTGTCGTTCGTGTCGGGCGTGAGCGACGAGCGCATCTACGAGATGTACTCCGAATCCGAGCTGGCGATCGTGCCGTCGTTGTACGAGGGCTTCTCGCTGCCGGCCATCGAGGCGATGTCGTGCGGCATCCCGCTCCTTTCGACCACCGGCGGGGCGCTGCCCGAGGTCGTCGGGTGCGACAACGAGACTGCGTTCCTGGTGGCCCCGGGCGACAGCGAGGGGCTCGCGGCGCGCATCCGCACCGCGCTCGACGATCCGGAGCTTCGGGCGAAGGTCGGCGCACAGGGCCGCCAGCGCGTGATCGACAACTGGAGTTGGAAGCACACTGCCCTCAAGACGCTCGAGCAGTACCGGGCGCTCCTCGCAGAATGGCCGAGCTGACGTGCTGACCGTTCGTTACGACTGGCTCGGCCTCAGCGCGGGCGACCGCGTGCTCGACCTCGGGTGCGGGGCCGGCCGCCACGCCTTCGAGGCGTTCCGGCGAGGTGGTCGCGTCACCGCGCTCGACTACAGCGCCGCGGAGCTGAAGGACGTGAAGGCCATGTTCGGCGCGCTGCTCGACGAGGAGTCCGCCACGCTGCCGTCGTCGTCCTGGGGCGGGTGCGCGAACGGCGACGCCACCCGGCTTCCGTTCCCCGACGCGGTCTTCGATCGAGTCATCGCGGCCGAAGTGCTGGAGCACATCCCGGCGGACACCGCGGCGATGGGCGAGCTCGCTCGCGTGCTGAGGCCGGGTGGCACGATGGCGGTCACCGTGCCGGCGTGGCTGCCCGAGCGCATCTGCTGGGCCATCACCGATGAGTTCCACGCCCCATTCGTCGAGGGCGGGCACGTGCGCATCTACTCCGAGCCGGAGCTCCGCTCGAAGTTGCGCGGCGCCGGCCTCGAGCCGGGCCGCGCCCACCATGCGCACGCGCTCCACTCCGCCTACTGGTGGCTCAAGTGCGCGGTGGGCCTCACGAACAACGACCATCCGCTCGTGAAGGCGTACCACGAGGTGCTCCTGTGGGACATCGCGGGGCGCCAGCCGATGGCGACGTTCACCAAGCTGGCCGAGCGCGTCGCCAACCCCGTGCTCGGCAAGTCGATCATCGTCTACGCGCGGAAGCCGGAGGCGTAGGGCGATGTTCCTGCGCGACGTTCCCGGTGTGGTGTCGGCGGCCGACCTGGCGCGCACGGCCGACGGCATCGCCGAGTGGCAACTGCCGTCCGGGATGATCCCCTGGTTCCCCGGCGGTCACGCCGACCCGTGGAACCACGTCGAGGCGGCGATGGCCCTCGACCTTGCCGGGCGCCGCTCGATGGCCGAGCGCGCCTACGAGTGGCTCGTGCGGATGCAGCGGCCTGATGGCGCGTGGCACCAGTACTACTGCACCGATTCGTCGGGCAACGACACCGTCGAGCAGGACAAGCTCGACGCCAACGTCTGCGCCTACATCGCCGCCGGCGTGTGGCACCACTACTTGCTCACGAACGACGAAGGCTTCGTGCAGACGATGTGGCCGGTCGTCGAGCGCGCGATCGACTTCGTGCTCGAGCTCCAGCGCCCACGCGGTGAGATCGTCTGGGCCCGCCACGCCGACGGCACGCCCTGGTCGTTCGCGTTGCTCACCGGCTCCTCGTCGATCTGCCACTCATTGCGCTGCGCGATCGCGCTGGCCGAGCACCTCGGCCACGAGCGGCCCGACTGGGAGTTGTCGGCGGGCCGGTTGGCCGACGTGATCGCGCACGAGCCGGAAGCGTTCGCACCGAAGCACCGCTGGGCGATGGACTGGTACTACCCAGTACTCACCGGCGTCGTGCTCGGCGCCGAGGGACGGGCCCGGTTGGCCGACCGCTACGACACCTTCGTGATGGACGGCAAGGGTGTGCGCTGCGTCAGCGACCGCCCGTGGGTCACGGTCGCAGAGACGTGCGAGTGCGCCCTCGCGCACCTCGCGGTCGGCGAGCGCGAGGTGGCCGAGTCGATGTTCGCGTGGGCGCAGGAGTTCCGGCACGACGACGACCGGTACTGGACCGGAACGGTTTTCCCCGACGAGGCGCGGTTCCCCGGCGGCGAGCGCTCGACCTATACCGCGGCCTCGGTCCTGCTCACCGCAGATGCGCTCGTCGAAGGGTCACCCGCGGCGCAGATGTTCGTCGATCACGACGCGTTGCTCCCGCCGTTGCTCGACACGAGCGACTCCGTCGTCGACCGCGACTGACCCCTGACGGACGTTCTGGCGTCAAATTCCGCCGGATACGGCCGTAGTCGACGCCAGAATGCGAAGGCTGCCGGTCGCGCTGGTCTCGACGAAGCGGCCTGACTCGAGCGCGCGGCAGTAGATCTCGTAGGGCGGACGTCCGCCGGCGGCGGGATCGGGGAACACGTCGTGGATCGCGAGCGTGCCTCCGGGCGCGACGTGCGGCGTCCACAGCTCGTAGTCGCGGTGCGCGGGCTCCGAGCCGTGACCGCCGTCGATGAACAGGAACGCGAGCGGCGTGGTCCAGTGGCGCGCCAACGTCGGCGAGTCGGCGACGGTGGCGATGACCACATCTTCGAGACCGGCGTCGTGGATCGTTCGCCGGAAGAAGGGCAACGTGTCGATCTCGCCGGCCGCAGGGTCGACGAGATCGGGCTCGTGGTACTCCCAGCCGGTTTGGTTCTCCTCCGAGCCGCGATGGTGGTCGACGCCGAACAGCACGGTGGCGCGAAGACGGGCGGCGGCGCCGAGGTAGACCGCGGACTTGCCGCAGTAGCTGCCGATCTCGAGGAACGGCCCGTCGACGGCCGTGGCGGCGGCCGCGTCGTGGAGTGCGAGCCCTTCGTCCGGTGGCATGAAGCCGCGCGCCGCTTCCGCGGCAGCGCGGAGCGTCTCGTCCATCTACCAGGTGTCGACGTGGACGATCGCGTCGAGATCCTGGCGAGGGCCGGGCTTGAAGTCCGTACCCTTCGTGTACGCGACCGGCACGAGCGCGCCCTGGCTGATCTCGGCGAACGGGATGCCGAGGATGCCTGCGGCTTCCTCTTCGAACATGAGATGAAGGCTCGTCCAACTCGTACCGAGCCCACGGGCCCGGGCCGCGAGGCAGAAGCTCCAGATCGCCGGATGCAGTGACCCCCACTGGCTCGCCGTCATCATGCTCGGCATGTTGTCGAGCCGGCCCGTGAGGCACGGAACCAGCAACACCGGCGCATCACCCATGCGCTCGGCGAGGTATTCGGCCGAGCTCGCGACGCGTTGCTGCGTCGCGTCGCGCGCCGGATCACCGGTGGTGATCGCTCCCGCGTAGAACGGCATCCCCCTGTAGATCTCGAACGCGCGTCGATAGATCTCGCCGAGCGCCTTGCGCTTCACCTCGTCGGTGACCACCACCCAGTGCCAGCCCTGCTGGTTCGACCCGCTGGGGGCCTGCGTCGCGATCTCGATGCACTCGCGCACGACGTGGACCGGTACCGGCTTGTCGAAGTCCAGCCGCTTGCGCACAGCCCGCGTCGTCGTGAGCAGTTCGTCCGGGGTGAGCTCGAGCGTTGCTGCCATCCGGACGACGCTACGCGCTCGCCAACCGGCCTTCCGCATCCCTCCTCCGATTCGGATGAGAGACGACCGTCTCGGTCGCCCCACGCGCGGAGAATCCGGCAGGTTTCGGATTCGCGCGCTGGACGACCGTCTCGGTCGGCTGGCGCGCGGAAAACGGTGTCCGACCATTCGCGCGCTGGACGACCTGCAAGGTCGTCCGCGCTCCGAATCGGAGAAACCGATGCTACGGATCAGAGGGCGTTGGACTTGGCGATCTGGCCGAGCCAGTGGGCACTCGGCTTCGGCGTGCGCTCGAACGTGGCGCGGTCCACTGACACGATGCCGAACCGAGGCCGGTACCCGAAGGCCCATTCGAAGTTGTCGAGCAGACTCCAGTACGTGTAGCCGCGGACGTCGATGCCGTCGGCGATCGCCCGCAGCACCCCTTCGAGCGCGGATCGGACGTAGTCGATGCGCTGCTCGTCGTCGTCGGTGCCGATGCCGTTCTCGGTCACGAGCAGCGGGATCTCCCCCTTCGTTACCTCCCAGGCCCGTGCCAGACACGCGGGCAGGGCGCCGGGCCAGAACTCGTAGCCCATCGGAAGCACGGGTACGCCTTCCTCGTTGCCGAGCGTGCCCTGGGGGCCGACGCGCGATCGCGTGTACGTCTGCACGCCGACGAAGTCGTCGCCTTCTGTGGCGTGGAGGAACTCGTCCTGCATCCGATACCGGATCTGGTCGCGCTTCGACTCGCCGCCCTCGACGGCCTGATAGTCCTCCATCGCGAGCGTGAGCCCGACGGGCACGCCCGGCGCGGCGCGGCGGATCGCCTCGACGGCCTTGCGGTGCGCGTCGACCATCACGCCGTTCACCGTGCGTCGCGTCTGGATGTCGCGGATGCCGGGCGGGAACACTCCGGCGAGGTGGCCCATCGTCGACACGATGTTCGGCTCGTTGATGGTGCACGCGCAGCGGATGACGTCACCGAGCTCACCCGCCACGCGACCACAGAACGCCGCGAACGCGTCGGCCGTCGCC
>DASZHU010000254.1:0-8443 GCA_035937605.1 Acidimicrobiales bacterium
AACGACACCGACTTCAGCGTGGGGCGTCACGTCCGCGACGTGTTGTCCGCCCCGCTGATGGTCGCGAACGAGCGCATCCACGAGACCAACGCTCGGTTCTTGCTCATCGCCAAGGATGTGTGATGGCAGGCTCCCCAGCCGGCAGCCCCGATCAGGAGGCGTTCCTCGGCGAGCTCCTCGATCAGGGGCTGCTCATCGCGTCCGGCGTGCCCGGGCTCTACGGGCACGGTGAGGGCTTCGACACCGTCCTTGCCGCTGTCGACGCGCTGATCACGCGCGCCGGCGCACCGGACCACCCCGAGCGACTTCGCTTCCCCCCGCTGCTCCCGCGTCACGATCTCGAGACGAACAACTACCTGGCATCGTTTCCGCACCTCGCCGGCACGATCTTCTCGTTCGACGGTGGCGACGCCGAGGCCATCGAGCAGGCCGAGCGGGCGCACCGCCACGACGACTGGAGCACCTACCAGGAGATCACCGATCTCGTCCTCACTCCCGCCGCGTGCTACCCGTCGTATCCGGCAATCGCGGCGCGCGGCCCCCTCGCGCCCGGCGGCGTGACGCTCGATCTAGGCGGATCCTGGGTGTTCCGTCACGAACCGTCGGGTGACCCGGCGCGGCTGCTGAGCTTCCGCCAACGCGAGATGGTGCGGATGGCCGAGCCCGCAACCGTGAGCGGCTGGCGCGACGAGTGGCGCGACCGCGCCGCGGCGCTGCTCACCTCGATCCGGCTCGACGCGCGTGTCGACGTGGCCGCCGACCCGTTCTTCGGTCGGAGCGGCCGGATGCTCGCCGCCAGCCAGCGCCAGCAGGAACTGAAGTTCGAGGTGGTCGTGTCGATCACCGAGCCCGAGCCGACCGCCGTCGCGTCCTTCAACTATCACCAGGAACACTTCACCGCGCCGTACGGCATCCGAATGGCGGACGGCGAAGTCGCCCACACCGCGTGCCTCGGCTTCGGCCTCGAGCGCATCACGCTCGCGCTGCTCCGCCGGCACGGCCTGGATCGAGCAACGTGGCCCGACGGGGTGAGCCGCGCGCTGTGGCCATGATCCACCTGCTCGACATCGATCCCGCGACGTACGAGCGGCATGCGGTCCACGCTCCGACCCGCGCGTATCCGGAGACCAACTGCTACACCGACATCATCATCGAGCTGCTCCACGCCCGCGGCGACGAACCACTCGCCGCGCTCGGCTGCACGGTGGAAGGCGACTTCGAAGGCGACCAGTTCACGTTCTTCAAGCCGCCACCCGAGGAGCTCGAGCAGCTGTTCGGGGTCGACATCCACGAGATGCAGCCGTACCGAGCGCTCCCGCTGCAGGCGGCCGAGCAGATCCAAGCGGGGCGCACGATCATCGTCGAGCTCGACTCCTACTTCCTCCCCGACACCGCCGCGACGAGCTACCGGCGCGAGCACGTGAAGTCGTCGGTCGTCGTCGAGGGCATCGATCCCGACGGCCGGGAGATGCGCTACTTCCACAATGCCGGCGTGTTCGACGTGGACGGTGATGACTTCCGCGAAGTCTTCACGTTCGCATCGCTGCCGCCGTACACCGAGCTCGTTCGCTTCGATGCAGGCCCGCGCCTGGAAGGTGATGCGTTACGGAGTGCCGCCCGCGCGCTGCTTCCTCGCCATCTCGACCGCCGGCCCGCGAGGAACCCGTTCGATCGGTTCGGGGTGCATCTCGGCGAGCAGCTCCCGGCGCTGATCGCGGGCGACGCGGAGTGGTACCACGCGTACGCGTTCGCGACGGTGCGGATGGCGGGCGCCGGCTTCGAGCTGGCGGCGTCGTATGCCGCGTGGCTCGTCGACGATCCCGACGCACCCGTCGCGCAGTCATTCGCCGCGATCGTCGAAGGATGCAAGCGGCTGTCGTTCAAGCTCGCCCGCCGGCGCCCGTTCGACTCGGAGCCCGCGATCGCCGAGCTGAGCGCGGCGTGGGACGAAGCCCAGGAGCGGCTCGATGCCGCCACTGCCTGACGCGATCACCGGCTGGGAGGTCTCCTCCGACCAAGCCCTGTGGATGCCCGCCGGCGTCCCGGGCACGGTGGCCGGCGCACTCGGCGAGACCGCCTCCGACTACGACGCGCAGGACTGGTGGTTCCGCGCCCGCGTCGACGCGGACGCACCCGCCGACGACGAAGAAGTGCTCCTGCACCTCGGAGGCATCGCGACACTCGCCGATGTGTGGCTCGACGGCGAGCTGGTCGTGCAGAGCACGTCGATGTTCGAGAGCCACGTGGTTACATTGGAGCGCCGGGCGTACGTCGGCGTCGAGCTGCTCATCGGGTGCCGAGCGCTCGCACCCGTGTTGGCGGAGCGCCGATCGCCTCGGGCGCGCTGGCGGCCCCGGATCGCGCCGGCGGGTCTCCGTCACGTCCGCACGATGATCCTCGGGCGGGCTCCCGGGTTCGCGGCGGGGCCCGCCGTCGTCGGCCCGTGGCGCCCTGTCACGCTCGAGCGCCGGCGGCTCGTCGCGCTCGACGGCCTCCGGGTTCGCACCCGGATGGCAGGAAACAGCGGGCTGCTCGATGTTGCGGTGACCCCTCGGCCGCTCGGGAGCATCGAGATCCGCGAGGTCACCGTCGTGCTGTCGAGCCCGAACGGCACCGTTGCGGAGCCGCTCGGCGCGACACCGATCGTCGTGCCCGATGCGGCGCGTTGGTGGCCCCACACGCACGGGGAACCGGTACGCCACGGCGTGCAGCTCGTGATCGAGACGAACCATGGCTCGGTCGAGCTCGATGCAGGCACCGTTGGCTTCCGTACCCTCGAGAACGACGGTGATGTCGAACGCGACGGCATCCACCTCCTCATCAACGGCGAGCCGGTGTTCGCCCGCGGCGCGGTGTGGACGCCAGTCGACTTCACGACAATGGCACCCGACGACGCGTCGCTTCGCATCGCTCTCGAGCAGGTTCGCAGCGCCGGCATGAACATGGTGCGGGTGCCGGGCACCAGCGCGTACGAGTCGCCGGCGTTCTACGACTTGTGCGACGAGCTGGGCGTGCTCGTCTGGCAGGACTTCATGTTCGCCAACTTCGACTACTCGATTGAAGACGCCGCGTTCCGATCGCAGGTGGCGGCCGAGGCACGCACCGTGCTGGATCAGCTCGGCTCGCGCCCGAGCCTCGCGGTGCTCTGTGGCAACAGCGAGGTCGAGCAGCAGGCCGCGATGTTCGGGCGCCCGGTGACCGAAGCGCGCGGCGAGCTGTTCGGGGTGTTGCTCCCGCGCCTCGTGCGCGAGGCCGAAGTTGATGCGCCGTACGTGCCATCGGCGCCGTGCGGCGGCGACCTTCCCTTCCGGCCCGGCGTCGGTGTCGCGAATTACTTTGGCGTCGGCGGCTACCGGCGCGGCTTCGACGACGTCCGCCGCGCCAACGTGCGCTTCGCCGCCGAGTGCCTCGCCCTCTCCAACCTGCCGAACGACGACGGGTTGTGCGACACGGGCATTCCTGCGGACGTAGGGGCCGACTGGAACTTCGCCGACGTGCGCAACCACTACGCGGTCGAGTTGTACGGCGCCGACGCGACCTCGAGGCTCGAGAGCGGACGAGCCACCTCGGGCGAGGTCATGGCCGAGGTCTTCGGCGAGTGGCGTCGTGCGGAATCGCCTTGCGGCGGCGGGCTCGTGCTGTGGCTGCGAGACGTGCAACCCGGGGCCGGATGGGGTCTCGTCGATCATCGCGGCGAACCAAAGGTTGCCTACCACCACGTGCGTCGGATCCTCGCGCCCGTCGCCGTCTGGATGGTCGATGAGGGCCAGGGCGGCATCGACGTCCACGTCGCGAACGATCGGCCCGCACCACTGATCGCGCGGTTGCGCGTCGCGTGCTATCGGGGTCGACAGACGAAGGTCGAGGAAGCTGCGCGGGGCATCGAGGTTCCCCCCAACCACGTGAGTCGCTGGGGTGTCGAGGAGTTGGTCGGCCACTTCATCGACGCCTCCTACGCCTTCCGGTTCGGTCCTCCCGGGTTCGACCTCATCGTGGCCAGCGTGGAGCGCGGTGACGAACTGGTGGCCCAGGCGTTTCGCCACCCCGTCGGTCGACCGGTCGAGCGTGAGACCGCGGAGGCGCTCGGCCTCGTGTGCGAACTCCGTGAAGGGGGCAACGGTAGCGTTCTGCGGATGGAGACCGCGCGCCTCGTTCAGGGCGTGCGGGTGCACACCCCGGGACTCGAGGCGGACGACAACGCATTCTCGATCGAGCCCGGAGGCTCGCGCTCGGTCGCGCTTCGACTCACACCCGGTGGGGGCCGCGCGAGCGGCCCGGCATTCGTCACCGCGGTGAACCTCGTCGACGCGATCCCGCTGCACCTCACCACGCCCGCGTGAACCCTCATCGCGAAGGTGTCGCCTTCTATCTCGACGTCGACGGACGCGCGGTCCACGCCGTGCTGCATGAAGCGACCGGTCACGCCCGCGAAACCGCTGTGCTGATCGTCGCGCCCTTTGGTTGGGAGGACGTGTCGTCGTACCGCAGCCGGCGGTCGATGGCGATCGACCTCGCCGATCACGGCTACGCAACACTGCGATTCGACCTGCCGGGCACCGGCGACAGCGACGGGACGGCGGACGATCCCGAGCTCGTCGCCGAATGGATCCGGACGATATCGGTCGCGGCGGCGGAGCTCAGGTCGGTCAGCGCGTGTACGACCGTCGCGGCGATGGGATTCGACATCGGTGGCTTGTTGGCATGCGCGGCGTCGGCTGCGGGCGCCGCCATCGAGGAGCTCGTGCTGTGGGCCGTACCCGGACGCGGCCGCGCCATCGTGCGCGAGCTCAACGCGTTCGCGCAGCTCCTCGCGTCGCGCGGCGCCGACGAGCCCGCGCTGCCCGATGGCACGCTGTCGGTGAACGGCTACGTGATGACCCCGGCCACCGCCGCGTCCGTCAACGCGCTCGATGTGCGCACCAACGCGCGGCCGCACGTGCGACGCGCGCTCGTGCTGGGGCGTGACGACCTCCCCGCGGACGACGCGGTCCGCGCTGCGCTCCACGATGGCGGAGCGGTCGTGGACGTGCGAGCCGGCCCGGGTTACGGCGAGCTCATGGCACCACCCCAGGAGTCCGCACCTCCGGCGCCGCTGATGGCCGCGGTGCGCGACTGGCTCGGAGCCCGAACCGTGTCGCAGGTGGTGGCGCATCCGAGCCTCACGACGGCCGCGACGGTCCACGCGGCCGACGGCACGGACGTGCGCGAACGCGTCCTCACGCTCGCCGTGCCGGGCGCCGAGCTCAGTGCGGTGCTCGCGGAACCGGTCGGGGCGTCCCAACCACTGTGCGCCGTGCTGCTCAACGCGGGCGCGGTACGCCGCACCGGTCCGAGCCGAGTCTGGGTCGACACCGCGCGAAGATGGGCGGCGGCCGGCGTGCCGACCGTTCGGGTCGATCTCGCCGGCATCGGCGACTCGACGGGCTCGGTGGCGTACCCGCTGGCCGACCTCGAGCTCTACGAAGGGGATTTCGGCGCGCAGGTCACGGGCGTGCTCGACGACCTGGTCGCGCTCGCCCTGCCATCGCGGTTCGTGCTGGGGGGGCTGTGCAGCGGTGCCTACTGGTCGTTCGAGATCGGCCAGAGCGACCCTCGCGTCGGCGCCGTCGTGATGCTGAATCCGAAGGCGCTCGTGATGGATCCCTTCGTCGAAGCGGTCCGCACAATGCGTCTCATGCGCAATCGCTCGCAGCCGCGCTTCTGGCGCCGGCTCGTGCGGGGCGACGTCCCCGTGGCGGGAATCAAATCCGGCGCCGCCTTCGCGGCCCGCGCCGCGCTGGCCGCGCCCGAACACCTGCGCGCCGCGCGCCGGGCGCGGTCCCTCGGCATCGACGAGTTGGATCGCGGCTTCGATCGCCTCGCGCAGAACGGCGTCGATGCCGTCCTCGTGTTCTCGGCGCAGGAGTCATTGCGCCTCGAGCTCGATGCCGACGGTCGCCTACAGGAGCTCGGCCGCCGGCCCAACCTCGACCTTCAGCTCCTCGAAGGCTCGGTGGAGACGCACACGCTCCAGCCGCCGCATGTGCAACAGCAGGTGGGCTCGATCCTCGATGCCGCCCTCGCGCGGTTCCTCAGCGAGCCACGTAGTGGAGCTCGGCCACCGTAGAGCGAGTGTTCGGCGGCACCGGCTCGCCCGCGAGGTCGAGACACTCGATCAACTCGAAGCCCGCGCCCGCGAGCTGGCGCTCCTGGTCCGCGCGTGCGATGTAGTAGTGCAGCGCGCCGAAGTCGTGCGCGCTGTCGTTGCGAATCGCGTACGTCGCCTCCTCACGTTCGTGACGCCTGAGGCGCCGTCGGTTCGGCAGCCACCGCGGCGCGTTGCGGATGAGCTTGGCGACAGCGATCGGGCCGAAGCGCAGCCAGTCCACGGGCCGATCGAGCGGCGCGTCGCGATTGTGCGTGGAGAACACCAGCACACCGCCCGGCGCGAGCAGTCGCCGGAACTCGCCGAGCACATCACGTCGCTCGTCGTCGTTCAACACGTCGATCAGGTTGAAGCCGGCCACGATCGCATCGAACTGATCGCTGTCGTATCGCGAGAGATCGCGGACGTCGCCGACCTCGACGTGCGCCGCGGGATACCGCGCGACACATGCGTTGACCATCGCCGGGGACGCGTCGATCGCGTACACCTCGTCGGCCAGCTCGAGGAGATGGCCCGTGAGCCGTCCCGCGCCGCAGCCGACATCGAGCACCCGACCCTTCAGCGCGTCCCGGTGCCGCAGCAGGATCGTGACCTCCACGGCACGGAGGTCGCGCCGGTCGTACTCCGCGACGACGTCGGCCCTCGAGTACATGCGCGCGTTGGCCTGCGCCTGAGCGTCATCCGCCACGGCCGCAGCCTAAGTGCGGTGCCCGCTCCGTTACGATCGACGGATCAGAGACCTGCAGTACACGAAGCGCCTCGCATCGGGCCTCCTCACCTACCTTCCGGCAGGATCTCGGCTGACCGAGCGCCACACGGGCGGCACTGCGTCCGCCCGCTACTGCTACTGGAGCTGGATGCGGCACCTGGTGTCGTCCGCCGGACACGGACTCGATGCCGATCCGCGCGTGGTCGCCGAGCTCGGCCCGGGCGACTCCCTCGGCACCGGCATCGCCGCGATACTCACCGGCGCGGCCCGGTACTACGCGCTCGACGTCGTCTCGTTCGCCGACATCGACCGGAACCTCGCGGTGCTCGACGGCCTCGTTGCATTGTTCCGCCAGCGCGCCCGCATCCCGGAAGGGGAGTTCGCGGCCGCCCCGATACTCGCGTCGCGCGACTTCCCCGATGCGATCCTCACGGACGCGCGCCTCGCGCGGGCACTCGACGCCGAGCGGCTCGCCGCGGTGCGCGGCGCGGTCGCGTCCATGGGCACCGACTGCGACGGCATCAAGGTCGCGTACGCGCCGGCGTGGATGGAGGCGGGCGCGGCTCCTGACGAGAACCCCGACATGATCTTCTCGCAGGCGGTGCTCGAGCACGTCGACGACCTCGAAACGACGTACCGCCGCACCCATGAGTGGCTGGCGCCGGACGGTTTCGTGTCCCACGAGATCGATCTCACGTCCCACGGCTTCGCCAAGACCTGGAACGGGCACTGGACCCACTCGGATCGCGCCTGGCGGGCGATCCGTGGCCGGCGCCGTTTCGCCATCAACCGCGAGCCGCTGTCCACCCACCTGCGACTACTCCACGACACGGGCTTTCGGGTCGTGTACGTGCACCGCGTACCCGCGCCTGCGGAGATCCGGCGTGACCAGCTCGCACCCCGCTTCGACGGTCTCTCCGATGACGACCTGACGACGTGCAACGCGATGGTGCTCGCCGTCAAAGCCTGAGCGGCGCCTCGACAGAGCTCAGCGAGGCGTCGACGTCCAGCGATGCTCGATGGCGACGGGGCCGATGGTGTCCTCGTCGCGGATCGAACGCCCGCCGTACACGCCGGACTCCACGTGGAAGAACGCGGCGCCCTCGATCCCGTCCTGCACACGGAGGTCGTCCCGCACCAGAAGGTCGATCCGGTAGCGACCGGGCGCCAGCGGTAGCTCGTCGATCTCGCACACGAAACGGGTGCCGTTGTCCGTGTCCAGCTTGTCGTCGGGGCCGACGAGACCGCTGTTGAACGACGTCACCGACACACCCAACGCGTCGAGGATCACGATCCGGCACCGCAGCCGAGGCAGGATGCCGTCGAGCTCGAGCTCGATTCGGGCGGGCCGCCCCGTGGCCAGCGACTCGCCGCCCTCGCCGACCACGGTGACGCGTTCGAGCCGCACCTCGAAGTTGCTGCGCGGATCACGGTCGGTGCGATCCCCTAGGTCGACCTTCACCGCCTCCTCGAGGGTCTGGAGGTAGTGACCGACCACATCGCGGACAAGCCCGTCGGCGACGATCGTGCCCTTGTGCAGGAACACACTGCGACGGCAAAGCGACTGCACGATGCCCATGTTGTGGCTC
>DASZHU010000255.1:0-13811 GCA_035937605.1 Acidimicrobiales bacterium
ACGAACAGCCGGTCGCCGGGCTTCGCGAGACGATCGACATCAGGGAGCATCGCGTTGACGGCATCGACCGCGTCCCTGCGGCCGTAGTAGAAGACGCGATCTCCGTGGCGGATCGTGTACGACTCGCGATGGAAACCGAACGTCTGGGCGGTGGCATCGGCGTACGTGCGCAGCGTGAAATGCGGCACGAGCACGAGCAGAAGCAGGAGCGGCGTCGCGACCGCCACGAGCACGTTGCGACGTTCGCGTTGGACATCGCGGTGGTCGAACACTTCGCGAATCGCCATCGGCAACAGGCCGAGGGGTACCGCGCTCACCCACGCGAGATGCGTGGTGTCGGCGCGCTGGAACGCCTGCCCGAGCAAGCCCGCGCTGAACGCCGCGGCGACGAGCAGCGTGCGCGCCCTGGTCGAGGTGGGATCGCGTCGCACCGAGCGCCACCCGACGACGACGAGGAACACCACCACGGCCACGAGCAGCCCGAGCCACAGCGAGATCTGCGCCGGCGACGGCGCTGCCGGAAGGGGCCACGGGGGCGCGTTGAGCTGCCCGGCGCGCTGGAGGAATCCGTCGAGGTGGCTCCACGACGGCGGGAGTGGGAGCCGGCGACCGCCACGGAGGTTGAAGATCGGGTCGATGACCATCCCCTGCCACACGTTGCCGGGGCCGGCCATCGCGATGTGGACCACGTACGGCGAGAGGCCGGCACCCAACGCCATGAGCAGGCGTAGTCGTCGTTCACGCGGCAACACCCGGGCCGCGATCACGAAGCCGACCACGATCGCCACGACGAGATCGAGACGGAAGAGGAGCGCGGCCGCGCCGAGCAGCCCGGCCAGCACCACGCGGTCGCGCCGGATCGCGACCATCGCCCACAGCCCGAGCGCGACGCCGCCCACCCACGCGAGGGCGGTCAGACCGATGGGCGGCACGATGATGATCGCGGTCACCGCCGCGCCCGCAGCTGCGACCCATCGCCCCCACGGCCGCGCGATCGCGAACACGGCGGTGACGAGGCCGATCTGTTGCGCGTACCCCGTAAGGCGTTCGGTCCACAGCGACGTGCCGAACACCTTGAAGACGGACGCGAGCGCCCAGAGGCTGCCGGGTCCGTAGAGGTGCAGGAAGTCCTTGTTCGGGATGTCGCCGTGGAGCACACGCTCGGGGAACACGAGCATGAATCCCTCCTCCATCGGAGGGCCGGGGGCGCGGAGGAGTCCGCGCAGCGGCAGCACCAGCACGACGCCGACGATCGCGACGGGCAACCAGCGCTGCAGCCGAGCGTTCACGCGCGTGTCCGGACCGCCGAGCGCAGCCTGAGGGCGGGCCTCTCGACGGCGAAGTACGACGCGGTCGCCAGCGCGATCGAGCCGACGACGGCGACGACCAACAACGGCAGGAAGTCCGCGAGGAACGGTTGGATGTCGCGGCCGTGCATCCAGATGTCGAGCACGCCCTCGTGCCACAGGTACACCCCGTAGGAGATCAGCCCGCCCGCGATCATGAGCCGCGAACGCAGCAGCCGGCGTATGAAGCCACGATCCTGCGGTCCGAACACCGCGGGCAACAGGAGGAACAGCGCGGCCGCGGCGTAGAGGAACTGGCGCGCCATCCATTGCGCCGGACTGTTCGCACCCGGGCCGAGCGGAAGGCTCGCCTGGGTGCTCACCGCCCAGTAGGCGACCGCCGCCGCGATCCAGCACAGACCTGGATGACGTCCAACGGCCTCGAGCGCGACGGTCGGCCGGACGCGCCGCAGGTTCCACTCGCGAAGGACGGCGACGCCCATCCCGAGGGCGAAGAGATCGGCGTTCATCGGCAACCAGTCGAGCCGGTAGTCGACCGGCACGTTCGCATCGGGGAAGCCGCGCACCACCATCCACCTCGACGCGACGCCCACCACGAACAACGCGGCGAGCCCGACGAGTTCGGTGCACAGGATCCATCCCGGGCGCGCGTCGGCCCGGCGCCGGCGCATCAGCACGGCCCAGATCGGTAGGAAGACGTAGAAGGTCACCTCCGTGCACAGGCTCCAGGCCTGTTGCAGCCCGCCGACCACGGTGCTCCTGAAGTAGATCTGCAGGAAGCCGTAATACACGACGAGATCGCGGACCGAACCGATGTCGTGACGCCTTCGGGTGTCGAAGACGACGACGAGAACGGTGAGCGCCAGCCAGTACGCGGGCAGGATGCGCAACGCCCGGCGTCGCGCGTAGCCGCGCACGCCGGGCCCGGGGCGTTCGTCGAAGCGTGCCGCGACGAACGGGCGGTACAGCAGGTAGCCCGAGATGAGGAAGAACAGGTAGACGCCCGCCTCTCCGCGCGCGAAGTACTGACCGAATCGGTTGGAGTCGCGGAACGTGAAGCCGGATATGAGCGAAACGTGGAGGACGACGACGGCGCCCGCGGCGATCGCCCTGAGTCCGTCGAAGCAGGGAAACCGGTCGCGGGTCCGTGACGCGGTAGCGGGGTCGACGGCGATCATGGCGCCGACATCGAAGCAGACCGGGCGCCGACCACCGCATCGATCGCGACGGCAGCGAGCAGCAGGACCGACACCTCGGCGATGGCGCGGTACCGCACGAGCCCGAAGAACACCGCCGTCGTGACCACGACGAGGACGGGCAGGGACAGGATGGGAAACACCGGCACCCTGCGCCGGCGCAGCACGACGGCACCGGCGACCGAGAGCGCGGCGAGCGCGAAGAAGGACCACCACGCAGACCACGCCACCCAGTGCTCGCGTCCCGCCACGAAGCTGTCGAGCGCCGCCTGTTGGCGCAACTGGAACAGGCCGGCCACCCGCCCGACGCGGGCGAACATCACGACCGGGAGGCGGCTGAGGTGCGCGTCGATGTAGCGGACCGCATTCTCGCGGTGCATCACTTCGAGCACCGAGCGGTCCGCATCGGACGGGAGGCCCGACCGTTGTTCGGCGTCGAGCACACACGCGCGCGACCAGTAGCCGGTGAACGGCCCGTAGAAGGCGGCGTCGCACGCGGAGGAATCGAGCGCGACGCCGAACCCCGTCGACAGCAGCGTGGGTCGGTCGAACCGCGCGAGGTTGTACGCGCACCACGGTGCAACCACCAACGCGAGTGTGAGCCACGCGACCGCGAGCTGTCGGAGTCGCTCGCGTCGCTCAAGCCCGGCGCGCCACACGACGAGCGGGACGATCAGCAAGAGCGCGAGCAGTGCCATCTCTGCTCGCGCCAGCGCTCCGAGCGCGACCGCGGCCCCGATGAGCGCCGCGTTGCGGCGCGTGGGATCGCGCCACCACACATAGGTCGCCAGGAACGTCAGTGCGACTGCGAGCTGCGCGATGGTCTCTGACTCCAGGGCGCCGTCGTAGGCCCAGAGGTTCGGGTACACCGCGGCGATGGCGGCGGCGATGACGCCGAGCCGGGGTCCGGCGATCTCACGACCGACGAGGCCCACGACGACGACGGTGCCGACGCCCACGAGGGCCGATGCCACCATGTGCGCCGTCGCGCTCTTCAGCCCGACGAGCGAGAAGAGGGCGAGGTACGTGAGGTAGGCGGGAGGGTGGTCGGCGGCGGCGACCGACTTGCCGGTGGTGAGGTACTGGTACGGGTCGATGTAGCCCTTGCCCTTGGCGAGCAGGTTGGCGCCCTCGTGGTAGTAGAGAGAGTCCCCACCGACCGTCAGCCCACGCCTCGCGAGCGCGATGTAGGCGAGGCGGACCGTCAGCGCCACGAGTGCGACGACGGTGAGCGCGATCCAGAACTTGCGGCGGTCGCTCATCGACGAAGCAGGCGCGGCACCACGTTCTTCCTGCGGAGCAACGGACGCTCGACGAGCACATACGACAACGCCGCGACAACGAGCGTGCACGCGAACACGCCGATCGCGAGCTTTCCGAAGTTGCCGCCGATCGCGTCCTTGGGCGCGCCCGCCCACTCCCGCAGGCGGATGATCCAGAGCTCATGGAACAGGTAGATCCCGTACGAGACCAGGCCGAGCAGCTGCACGACGCGGTTGGCGAGCAGGCGGCGGATCACGCCGACCCGTTGTGACCCGAACACCCCTGGGAGCAGCAAGAAGAACGCGACGATCGCGTAGAAGACGTGGACCACCATCTCGTCGCGCACGGTGAACAGGGTGTAGTTCACGGCGACGCCGAGGCGGGTGCACACCGTCCAGAACGCGAGGCCGGAGACGAGCCAGCACACGGCGGGCGCCCATCGGCGATCGAGCGCGAACGGTGCGGCGCGTCGACGTTCGGCGACCCACACGCTCCCGACGGCGAGGAGCATGCCCAGTGCGAAGTGGTCGAGCCACGACGGCAGCCAGGTGTTGTAGACGCCGAAGCGGTCGGAGTGAAGCGACCACAGCCACAGCCGGTAGCCCCATGTGACGACGACGAGAACCCCGAGGCCGACGAGCTCGGCGCGGAGCTTGTGTTCCTGCGTTGCGTCGTCGCGCGTCGTGCGACGCTGCGCGTAGGCGTACAGGGGAAGGAACAGGTAGAACGCGAGCTCGGTCGCGAGCGTCCACGACTGCGCAACCGGACCGAAGACCGTGGTCGGCCAGTAGATGTGGACGAGCCCGATGAATCGAAGCCAATTCGCCAGACCGTGGACGGCGATTGGTGTGAACGCCACGATCGCGACGAGCGCCACCCAGTACGCCGGGTAGATACGCAGCGCGCGGCGCCAGAGGAATGCTCCGGTCTTCGGCCGCGGCTCTCCCCGGAACCGAGCGGCGACGAACGGGCGGTAGAGCAGGAAGCCCGAGATGAGGAAGAACACCGCAACCCCGACATCCGCTCTCGCGAAGAACCGACCCCAACTGCTGTTGATGTCGTAGCCCGTGTCGAACGCGACGTGCGTGAGCAGCACGCTGACTGCCGCGATGGCTCGAAAGCCGTCGAACAACGGGAAGCGGGAAGCCGGACGCTCGGGGTTCGTGAGATCGGGAGCCGCGCTCCGCACGATCTCGGCCATCGGATGACCATCGTAGGCGGGGGCACCGCGTACGCTCCCGCACCGTGCGCTCGACGAGCCGAGTCCGCGCGTCCCTGATCGCGATCCTCGCCGTCGCGGCTGCCCTGCGGATCGGGTGGTCGGCCTACGCGGCGCGTCCGCCGTCGGGATCACTGCACGACCCGAACTTCTACCTCTTGTACGGCGAGCAGATCGCTCGGGGCCACGGCTACGTCTTGCCTGGCACCCTCGGCCCCAGCGCGTACTACCCCGTCGGCTATCCGATCGTGCTGGCGATCGTGAACTTCGTCTTGTTGCACTCGCTTGGCGATCACCCGATCGGCGCCGCGGTGGCGGTGAACGTCGTGTTCGGCGTCGGAGGCGTCGCGCTCATCTTCCTGATCGGGCGGCGATTGGCTGGAGACGCCGTCGCACTCGCGGCCGCCGCGGTGATGGCGTTGTATCCGAACCTCGTGTACCACACCGCGGTCGCGCTGACCGAGACGGTCTTCAACGGGTTCTTCCTGTTGTTCGTGTTGATCGTCGTCGACGCGCCCTGGAGCGACCGACGCTTCGAGCGCGGTCGGTTGATCGGCCTCGGCGCGCTGCTGGGCGTCTGTGTGCTCACACGCCCGGTCGCCCTACCGCTCGTGGCGGCGCTGTTCGTCGTGTGGATGTTGGCTGGCTTCGGTTGGCGGCGAGCTCTCGCCTATGGCGCGGTGGTTGGCGGCGTCGCGGTGCTGGTGGTGAGCCCGTGGATCATCCGCAACATCCGCGTGATGCACGAGGCGACGCTCTCCACCAACACCGGCGACAACCTGTGCATGAGCCGACACGTCGGCGCGTCGGGGACCTTCCAGCTCGAAGGCAACCCTTGTTTCCAGGGATTCGACGGGCTGCCGCGTCCGGCATTCGAGACCGAGCGCGACTCGCGGAACCGGCAGCTCGCCCTCGACTTCGTGCGGGAGCATCCGGCGGACGAGGTGCAGCTGTGGTTCAAGCGCATCTACCGCGCCTTCAAGGACGACTGGGACGGCTCGTGGGCTGCCGAGTCGTACGGCGACGCGAAGTTCATGTCGAACTCGACGCGTGACGTCGTGCATGACGTGGGCAGCTACTACTACGTCGGCACGATGCTCCTCACGGTGGCCGGAAGCGTGTTGATCATCCGCAGGCAGCGCGGCCGGCTCCATCCAGGATGGAGCTTCGTGGGGCTGGCGTTCCTTGCGACGATCGTGCTCCCGGTCGTGGTGACGTTCGGCGACTCGCGCTTTCACGTTCCCGCGCTGCCGCTGTTCGCGCTCATGAGCGGTGTTGCGCTCGTCGCGCTGCGAGATCGCGTACGGCGACGATCGTGAACGCTGCGGCGATCGCCTGGAACGGCAGCAACGGGATGTGGAACCGCGTGTAGCCGTACAGCTCGAGCGGTATCGCGATCAAGGCGGCCGCAGTGAGCCCCACGATGAGCCGATCACTGCGATTCGGGGTGCCGCGTCGGAAGAGCGCGGGCACCGCGAACACGGCGAGTGCCAGCGTGATCCAGTACCACCAGTCCGCCGACAACCGCAGCGAGGTTCGGAGCCACGCCGGCAGGAACGGATCGGCGCCACCCGACTCCACACCCGTGAGGCCGTCGTGGTCACCCTCGACCATGTACCGCGCTCGCACGAACACGAGCCGCAGCTCCGATGCCGGATGCTCACGGACGAACGCGAACGCGCGGTTCGCGTCCTCACGGTTACGGACCTGCTCCAGGTTGGCGAGCGGCACGGCGTCGAAGCCCGAGAAGCACTCAGGCGGAAACGAGAAGTGCCCGGTTGCGCCCTCGCGGTGGTCGAGGCACAGCGTGTCGCCCATGTTCGTCGACAGTGCGGTAGTCCCGAGCTCGCGCTCGTTGCGCGCGATCCACGGAGCGAGCACGAGCGCGACGGGCACCGCCGTCCACGCCACCGCCCGGACCGCGCTGCGGCCTCCTCGCGCCACGAGCACGCCGATGGCGAGAGCTGCGAGCACCGGGAGCGAGAACGGTCGCACGAGCGCCGACAGGCCGAGCAGCGCGCCCGTGATGAGCAGTCGCCGCCGCGAGAGTTCCTCGCCCTCCGCACCCGAGACGAGCACGGCGACCGACCCCATGAGGAGAGCGACGAACACGGTCTCGAGGTTGAGCGACCCGGTCATGAGCACCAGCCCGGGCCAGCACGCGGTGAGCGCGGCGGCGACGAGTGCGACACGAGGGCCGAAGAGCCGGCGCCCGATGACCCAGACGCACAGCACCGTCGCGGTGCCGAGCACCGCCTGCGCGCTCGCGACGAGCCGTGTCACGTCATCGGGCAGCCATCCATGTTGCGCCGGCCACGCGAACAACGCGATGAACAGCGGATAGCCGATCGGATAGAACGCCGTCGGGGCGTGGGTCACGAAGCTGCGATAGCCGTGCCCGGCCGCGAGCTCGCGTCCGTAGTACAGGTACGCGAGCGGATCGCCGGCGCTGAAGCCGGTTGGCTCCCGCGCCGCGTAGAGCACCCACGTGATGCGGAGCGCGAAGGCCCCCACCAACAGCCCACCGAGCACTCGTCGCTCACGCTGCGACTCGGGCCACCAGCCCGAGGGCGCGGCGTCAGCCGCTGGGTGTCGTGGCCGCTTCCTCGTGGTACTCCTCTTCGACGTTGACCGACCAGATGTCGTGTCCCGCACGGTGCACGATGTTCTCCACGGTGAGCATGGCCGTGTACATCGAGTGGTCCTGGTTGTTGTACTTGTGCATGCCGTTGCGCCCGACCGGGTGGACGTTCGCCGCATGCTCGGCGAGCCAGCCGCGCAGCACTTCGACGTTCTGTTTGTACTGGTGGTCGTAGACCGGATACGCCTTCGGCATCCGTACCACGTAACCGGCTTCGACCTTGTCGGCCTTCGACAGGCGCAGCACCTCCAGCTCACGCGCGCCGCGAGCGACGAGGTCGACGTCGCTCATGTTCCAGTCGTCGTCGCCCTCGAACACGAAGTACTCGAGACCGAGGCACGTGCGCCCTTCCTTGATGAGGTAGGGCGACCACGACCCGAAGTTCTGGATGCGGCCTACCCGCACATTGGGGTCGTGGATGTAGATCCAGTTGTCCGGGAAGCTGTACTCCTCCGGCACCACGAGAGCGACGGTGAGGAAGTCTCGGAAGGTCAGCGAGTCGGCCGCCTTCAACACGTCCGGCGGCGGCAGAGGGTCCATCGACCGGAGCAGCAGCGGGAACGGCATCGACGAGATGACGTCGGTGCACGGGTACTCGGTGTCGACACCGCCGTTCGTCGCGATCACGGCCACCGCCTTGCCGTTCTCGTGGCGGATCCGAGTCACCGGCGACTCCATGACGACCTTGCTGCCGGCGGCCTCCACCTTGTCGCGGCAGACCTCCCACATCATCCCGGGGCCGTACTTCGGATACTGGAACTCCTCGATGAGCGACGTGATCTGCTGCTGCTTGCGCTTGCGCTTCGGCTTCAGCGCGGTGGTGACCGCGTTCCAGACCGTGAGGTTCTTGATCCGCTGGGCGGCGAAGTCGGCCGAGATCTCCGACGCGGGCCGCCCCCACAGCTTCTCGTTGTAGCTCTTGAACAGGTGCTCGTAAAGCCGCTTGCCGAAGCGGGCGGAGATCCACCCCTCGAGGTAGACCTGCGACTCCTTCGACGGCGGTCTGATGCGGGCCCACACGTACGACAGACCGACTCGGATGGACTCGAGGAGCCCGAAATTCCTGAGCGCGTTGCCGATCTTGATCGGGTAGTCGAAGTACTTCTCGCGGTAGTACACGCGGCTCATGCGCGGGCGCTGGAGGAAGTCCTCGTCGGGCAGGATCTCGTGCCAGAGGCTCTCGACCTCGACGACCTTCGTGAAGAAGCGGTGACCGCCGATGTCGAAGCGCCACCCGTCGCGCTCGACCGTGCGACTGATGCCGCCGACGGTGTTGTCGGCCTCGAGGATGGTCGCCGCCAGCCCTTCCTTGCCGAGCTGGTAGGCGGCGGTGAGCCCTGCCGGTCCCGCGCCGATGATGACCACGTTGTGTTCCATGTCAGGCATCTGACCGGCGAGTGTACGGGGGCCGTGCGCCGGTCTCGGAGACCCCCCAACTACAGTCGCACGCCGTGGTGGTGACCGGCACCGAGCCCGCGCCCGCCGTGCCATCACCGGCCGGTACGGCCGCGGCTCCTTCGTCTCCGCACGCCTTCGAGCTGGCGGGCGTCGCCCTCGCCGTCGTCGCGGGCGTGGTGCTGCGGTTCTGGACCCGTTCACACCTTTGGCTCGACGAGGCGTTGAGCGTCGACATCGCCAGGCTTCCCCTCGGCGACATCCCGGCGGCGTTGCGGCACGACGGGCATCCGCCGCTCTATTACTTCCTCCTCCACGGCTGGATCGCGCTGTTCGGCCAAGGCGACGTCGCAGTGCGGTCGCTGTCGGGTGTGTTCAGCGTGGCGGCGATCCCGCTCGCGTGGTTCGCCGGACGCCGCGTGGGCGGTCGCATGACGGCGTGGGCGTTCGTGGCCCTGCTGGCCGTTTCGCCGTTCGCGATCCGGTACGGCACCGAGACGCGGATGTATTCGCTCGTCATGCTGCTGGTGTTGGCGGGCTACCTGCTCGTGGCCAACGCGCTCGAGCGGACGCGCCCGTTGCGACTCATTGGCATCGCGCTGGTGACCGGGGGGTTGCTACTCGCGCACTACTGGGCGCTGTGGCTCGTCGGTGCAACCGTGGTGGTACTCGCCTGGCAGGCCCGACGGTGCTCGGGCGACGCGCGACGGCGCACTTTGCGCACCCTGCTCGCGGTCGTTGCCGGCGGAGTCTTCCTGATCCCCTGGTTGGGCGTCATGCTCGACCAGTCGGCGCACACCGGCACGCCGTGGGCCGCTCCCGTGCGGCCCACGACGATGATCACGACGACCCTGCAGGACCTCGGGGGTGGCGAGTACGCCGAGGGAGTGCTGCTCGGCTGGTCGCTGATGATCTTGTTCCTCGTCGGACTGACGGCGAGGTCGACAGACCGCTACCACATCGAGCTCGATGTGCGGACCGTGCCTCGGGTCCGTCGCGAAGCGGCAGTCGTCGTGCTCACGCTCGCAATCGCGTCGGTTGCGGGGTACGCGAGCCACACGACGTTCGCGACGCGCTACGTCGCCGCGTTGTTCCCCCTGTTCCTGTTGGTCGCCGCGGTCGGGTTGACGACGCTCCTCGGGCGGTTGCCGCGATCACTGCTGGCCGCTGGCCTGCTCGTGCTCGGCGTCGTCGGAGGCGTGCACAACGTCGTCACCGATCGCTCGCAGGCGGGCGACATCACCGACGTGATCCGCGCGGAGTCGAAGCCCGGCGACGTCGTCGTCATGTGCCCCGACCAGCTCGGACCGTCCGTGCACCGACTGCTGCCCGCGTCGCTCGGGCTCGTGCAACTCAGCTATCCGACGCTCGCCGATCCGGCCCTCGTCGACTGGCGCGACTACGCGGACCGCAACGCGGCGGTCGATCCCCGAGCCGTCGCCGACCGCATCGCCGCGATGGCTCACGGTGGCCACGGCGTGTGGCTCGTGGACAGCACGAGCTACAAGACGTTCGAGGGGCACTGCGAGGCGGTCGAGCAGGAGCTCGGCGCGAAGCTCGGCGGCGCGCAGATCCGCGTCCTGGAGAATGGAGCCAAGTTCTTCGAGCACGCGTCGCTGCTGCAGTACCCCGGCTCCGCGACGTGAGCCGGCGCGCCGCCGTCACCGACGACGTCAAGGCCGCGCTCCCCGGGTGGGTCGCGGCGCGCGTCCTCGTTGGTGTGGCCTGGGTGGTGTCGCGATGGTGGATCGATCACCGCGACAACGGTGTGCGCCCCGAGGTGAATCAGCAGGGCTTGTTCGCGTGGGACGGCGCGTTCTACCGGGGCATCGCGGAGCACGGCTACCGACTCGAGAGCACCGAGGCCCTGCGCTTCTTCCCGCTGTACTCGCTCGCCGGTCGCTGGTTGCACGCGATGCTCTTCGTGTCGCCGGGCACCGCGTTGCTCGTGCTGACCAACGTCGCCGCGCTGGGCGCAGGTGCCCTCATCCATCGGATCACACGAGTGGAGACGGGCGATCGGCGAGCGGCTCGGCGCGCCGCGTGGCTCGTGGCCATCGTGCCGCCCGCGTTCGTGTTGTCGTGGGCCTACGCAGAGGCGTTGTTCATCGTGCTGGCCGCGGCGACGTTCGTGGCGCTGCGGCGCGAGCGGTGGGGGTGGGCCGCAGCGTTCGGGTTCGCGGCGGCGCTGACGCGCCCGACCGGCGTCTTTCTCGCGCTCGCTGCCGGAGTGGAGGCCGCGCGCAACATTCGGCAACGCCGCGTCGGTGAGCTGGGACAGCGCGTGCTCGCGGTGGTCGCGCCGATCGTCGGCGCGGCGACGTACGTGTGGTGGGTGGGCCACGTGTTCGGCGACTGGAAGTTGCCGATCCGCGTGCAGGACAGCCTGCGCGGCGGCAACGCCAACCCGATCACGCGAATGGGGGAAGCCGCCTCGGACTTGTTGCACCGGCAGGTCGCCGGCCTGCACTTCCCGTTCGCGGTGCTGTTCATCGTGCTCGCCGTGATCGTGTGGCGGCGACTCCCGCTGTCCTACGGCGTGTTCACGCTGGCCATCGTGGTCACGTCGCTCGCCGCCAACAACCTCAACTCGATCGAACGCTATGGCCTGAACGCGTTCCCGCTCGTGATCGGCTTGGCGCTCGGGACCCCGACCCACCGGGCCGAACGCATCGCGACGGCGGTGTGCGTGGTCGGCGTCGTCTGGATGTGCGTGCTCGCGTGGCTCGAGGTGTACGTGCCGTAGGTTTGCTACACCGCTTCGTCGAGCGCGGGCTCCAACCGTCGGATGATGAGGATCTCGGAGGTGCGGAAGCTCGCCACGCGCGTGCTCCAGCAATCGACGACCTCGCGCCCGGCGGCGTGCCGGAAGAACGTCGTCATCTGTCCCTCCTGCCGATAGGCGTCGGCGCCGTCGATCATCTCGCGGGTGCGATCGCGCAGCGTGACCTCGAACACAGCCTCAGTGTGGAGCAGGCGCCCTGTGGCTCGGAAGGGGAGCAACCGTGTGGATTTCCTGGGGACAAGCTGTGGACCCCCTGGAACCCCCGGGGCTTTCGGGGCTGGTTAGTGGTGGGAGATGTCGCGGAGGCGCATGCGGGGGCCGTGGCGCGGCGCGCTCCCGCGGCCGATCTCGATCATGAGCGCGACGCGACCGCGATGGCCGGCGAACGGCTCGAGAAGCTCGAGCATTCGCTCGTCGTCGGCGCGGTGCTCGCCCGCGAGCGCATATGCGACCGCGTGCGGCAGGTGGTAGTCGCCCACGCTCACGGCGTCGGCGTCGCCGACCGCCACCCGGCGTACCTCGGCCGACGTCCACGGTCCGACCCCGGGCACGGCCCGCAGGCGCCGATCGAGCTCCGCGCTGCCCAGGTGAACGGCCTCCTCGAATCGCTGGGCCACCGTGGCGCACCGGTAGATGGTCTCCGCACGCCGGCGTTCCACGCCGAGACGATGGAACACGTACGCGGGCACCTCGAGGAGCCGCTGCGGCGCGGGCGCCAAGAGCAGCGGCACAGGCCCAGGCGCCGGTTCGCCGTAGCGGCGCACCAGGCCGCACCACGCGCGCCGTGCCTCGTGTCCCGTGACCTTCTGCTCGAGGATCGCGGGTACCAAGGCGTCGAAGACGCGCTCGGTGCGGGCCAGGCGCAGGCTCGGCAGCTCGCGCGCCAGGCGCTCGACCACCGGGTGCCGCGATGGATCGAAGCCGTCGAGGTCGTCGAGGGCACCGGTCATGGCGGCGGCCCTCGCGGTGAGCCAGTCGGCGCCGCGTCCCCACGCACCGCGGGGCGATCCGTCGCGGGCGAGATGAATCGTGGCGGGCCCGTCCGGCGTGCGGGTCGCGCGCCACACACCATCGGCCGCGAAGCGAATCGTCGGATCGTGGCCGCCGTGGCGCAGGGGAGTGAGGTTGCCGAGAACGGTCACCGAGGCTCCACCAAGGCGTGGTCGAACGCGAACACGATGGCCGCGGCGCGATCGCGCAGGTCGAGCTTCGTGAAGATGTGGCCGATGTGGCTCTTGACGGTCCCCTCGCTGATGAAGAGCTGATCGGCGATCTCCGTGTTGGACGCGCCGCGCCCGACGAGCCGAAGGACGTCGAGCTCGCGCGACGTGAGTTCGTCGAGCCGGGCCTGTTGTTGCGCGCGGGGGATGCCGATCGCGCGGTAGGCCTCGATCACGGTGCCGGCGACCGCCGGATCGAGCCAGGCGCCACCCTGTGCGACCGCTCGGACGGCGGCGATCAGGTCTTCGCCGCGGGCGTCTTTGAGGATGAAGCCGCTCGCACCTGCCGAGAGCGCGGCGGCGACCACCTCGTCGTCGCCGAACGTGGTGAGCACGAGCACGCGGGGCGTGTCACCCGCGGCGCGCAGCCGCCGTGTGGCCTCGGTGCCGTCGATGATCTTCATCCGCACGTCCATCACGACGACATCGGGCCGGCTCGCGCGCACCGCGTCGTCGACCTCGGAGCCGTCCGAGCACTCGGCGACGATCTCCATGTCGTCCTCGGGAGCGAGGATCCGGGTGAGGCCGGCGCGCACGAGGGGCTGATCGTCGACCAGCAGCACGCGGATCACGGTAACCGTGCCTGCACTCGCCACCCGTCGGCGCACGCGCCGGCTTCGAAGAGCCCACCGAGCGCCGCGACGCGCTCGGCCATCCCCTTGAGCCCGAGGCCTGGCTCGCGCCGATCCGTACGAATCGTGGGGTTGCCGGTTGCGCCCGCGCTGTCGACGTCCACCACGAGGGGCGGCCCGACCTCGATCCGCACGGTGTTGCGCGAGCCCGGA